>WFWI01000001.1 GCA_015491205.1 Candidatus Microgenomates bacterium
AGGTAGTTGTAGACTTTGATTCCCAAAGAGGTTGGGAAGATGTAGGGGCCTTTTTGATAGACGTATTTTCGCTTAAAAAGCCTGTCAACAATTACTGCATAGGTTGAGGGCCTGCCAATTCCCCTTTTTTTCATTTCAAAAACAAGGGTCGCATGGGTAAAGGGGTAAATTTTAGGCCTTTCCACGAGTTTTTTAGGCGGTAAAATTTTATAAACAGTCTTTTTATTCTGAATCTTAAACACACTCTTTAATGGACTGACTTTCAAAAACCCCTCCTCCAAAATTTCGGTTACAAACTCAATTTCTTTTGAAACGTCAAACTCCACACTTTTCACTTTTGCGCTTTGCGCTTTGACCTTTGCGCTTCTTATCTGGCTTGCAATAAAGCGCTTGAAAATTATCTCATAAAGCCTTACGTGCTCTTTTTTAAGGCTTGGATACTGGTCTGAAAGAACAAGGGACAAAAGCTCCTGACCATCTATTGGCTTTGTAGGCCTTATGCACTCATGCGCTCCTTCCTTTTTGTAAGATCTTGGCGAAAAATACTCCTTTCCAAACTCCCTTTCAATATATTCTCCTGCAATCTTCATGCCTTGGGTTGAGACAGTGGTTGAGTCGGTTCTGTGGTAGGTTATAAGCCCGGCCTCAAAAAGGTCCTGCGCTAAACTCATTAAAAAGGGCAGGCTCCAGCCAGTTTCTTGAGAGGCTACTTTCAACATCACATCGGTTGAAAAAGGAGGCGGAGGAAAAAGCTCTTTTTCCTCCTCTTTTAAAAGCTCAATTTCCAAAAGCTGTCCCTTTTTGTAAAACTCCTCTGCCAAGCTCTTATCTTCAAACTCAAAGCTGAGCTCAAAATTGATAGTCTCTTTAGAATCTAAGGCTTGAAGCCGCTCTATCCTCACCTCCCAGATTTTCTCCTCAGCCTCCTTTGCCCGTTTTATTATCCAGCCCAAAACTGGAGTTTGCACCCTTCCTGCTGATAAAGTCTTTATGCCAAATTTTTCCTGGAGCTTTTGGGAAAACTCAAACCCAACCCAACGATCAGCTATTCTTCTCACAACCTGGGCCTTTACTAAATTCTCGTCAAAATCCCGCAACTCTTTTAAAGCCTTATCAAAAGCCCTTTTTGTTATTTCGTGAAACTCAGCCCTTTTCACCTCAAGCCCTGAGCTTGAAAGCAGATTTTTCAAATCCCAGCCAATTTTTTCTCCTTCTGTATCCGGGTCTGTGGCAACAAAGGCGGATTTTACTTCAAAAGAAACTTTTTGCAAAGCCTCAACCACCCCTTCCCTACCCTCTATAACCTCGTAAACTGGCTTTATCCCGCCATTGACAGGTACTCCGTGAAAACCTCCTGTTTTTACCAAATCAAAAATATGGCCCAAACTGGCTGTGATTATCAAGTAATACTCTCCTATTGGCACCTCAAGCGCAAAAGCAGAGCCTATTTTTCTTCTTATTGGCTTGCCAAAAAAATTTGCAATTGTGCGCGCCTTGTTGGGAGACTCGACCACCACCAAAGCTGGCTTTAAAAGCTTTTGCTGAACATCTGCCTTTTGAGATGCTCTTTCTCGCGACTCATTAATCTTTTCTAAAACATTTTCAAAATTAACCTTATCCTCAGGAACAAACTCAAACTCCTGCCCCCACCAATAGAGCTTTCTGACAAGATTTTTAAAAACTTTCTGGTCATCAACCAAAACCAAAGAAAGGCCAAAGGTAAGCCCTCCTGCTGTAAACCTTGATGCCCTGCCTCCCGCTTGAAGGTAGCCAGTGACATCAGCAATAAAAATCTGCAAGCTTCGATCCTCTCCCCTTTTTAAAGAAATCTCATCGTCCTCCTTTAAAACCTCAAGAAATTTTTCTGAAAAAACAAGCTGGCGCGCCTCCTCCAAAACCTTTTCTTCAACCCTTCCTCCTGCCTGCGCTTTCTGAAACTTTCCAATCAAAACCTCTACTCTCTTTCCAAGCTCCTTGTCCTTTTTCAAGACCTTTTGCCTGACAATCAAAATAAGCCAGAAAAGAGCGCGGGGGGAAACTTCCTTTAAAGTAAACCTGATTTTTGGCACGCCAAAAAAAAGGCAGTAGCGCACAGCCAAAGGCAGGTCTATTCCCCGGGCAAGGGGGTTTTTATAGCTTGCAATTCCCAAAAGGGCGTGAAACTCTCCTTTTTCAAATTTTTTTAAAACCTGCCTATCAGCTGAAAGATAAGAGGCAACTTTAAAACCTTTTTCTTTTAAAAACTTTTCCAGCTCCTGAACTCCTTTTACACCCTGATCCTCAGACACAAAAACCAAAGCGCCCTTTCCAAGCTTTTTAAGGTAAAAAACAAGCCTTTCTTTTGAGAAATTGTTTGAATAAACGTCCAAAACATTGCGAAGATAAAAAACTGCGCGTCCAACCTCAAAATCCAAAAGCTCCCTGAAAAGCTTTATGCGGGAGGACCGAGGGTTGGCTGTTGCTGAGGAGACAATAAGAACGCCTTTTTTAAAGCTTTTTATTCTCTCAAGGATTCCCTCCAACTTTTCAATTTTTTTGAGCTCCCACTCCTTTTTCTCAGGCTTTTGTTTTAGCCTTATAAGGCTCATTGCAAGGTCAATATGCTTTTGCTTAAAGCCCAAAAGATAAAGGGCTTTGTCAACATTCCTGCCTGATTTTAAAAACGAGTCAACATCATCAATAAAAATAAAAGAAAACTTTTGGAAGGCAAGCTTTTCAACGTTTTTGTAAAGGAACATTGAGGTTGTAAGAAGTATCTTAAACTCCCCTTTCTCAAGCCTTTTTTCAAAAGTTTTTGTTTTTCTTCCTTCATAGGCCAAAACCTCCTCCTCTTTTGCTCCAAAGCTTAAAAGCCTTTCTTTTACCTGAGAAACCAAAAGCCGGGTTGGAAGGATAAGGTAGGATTTTCTTCCTTGCTTTGCTTCAAAAAGCGCAAGGGAAAGGCCAAAGGAGGTTTTACCAATGCCAGTTGGCGCAAGAAGGGAAAAGGACTCTTTTAAAAAATACTTCTTCGCCCAAAACTCCTGCAAAGGAGAGGGTTCTCCTTCAAAAAGCCTTTTAAAAAGCTCCCTCCAGCCTTCTAGGTTTTCAAAAAAATCGCTGGGTAGGGCACTTTTCTTAAATTTATAAGAAAAACTAAGCATATGTAAAGCAAGTTTTACACAAAAGCAGACTTTGTGTCAAGTATAGTTTACAAATTAAAATTCGAAATCCGAAATTCGAATTTCGAAACAATTGTCAAAATTCACCCTGTACCAGAACAAATTACGGTACAGGGTAGTCCCGAACCGTATTCATTCTGGTTCGGGACAAATTCTTAAATGACCAAAACCTTTTTGTTTTGAATTTTGGTGATTTGGTCATTCTGATTTGTTTCGGATTTCGATATTCGAATTTCGGATTTTATCAAATTAAGGTACCAAAGTAATCTCAATCCTATCCCCTTCCAAAGGAAGCTTTTGGGAGGCGCTGTTTATAAGCTGCGAGGCGTCCTTGCCGGATGTTTTTAAAATCTCAAGCTCTGTTTTTCCTGGAGATTTCACTAAAAAACTGAACACTACAACCTTATCTTTTGAAAACACATAGGATGTCTTCACTCCTGGCGCCTTAACACCTGTGGCTACAACTTTGTCACCTGCATTAAAAAAGGAAACAGTAAAATCAGGGTTTAAGGAGGAGACTGATTTAAACTCCAAAAGGTTAGGGTCAAAGGAAAGGACAAGATCAAACCCAACAACCTCCTCGCCCTGGCTGTCCAAAACGACTGGTAAAGAAACCTCCTCTCCCACTTTAAAGCTTGTTTTTTCCAAGGAAAAGGAAGCTGTGTAGGAAGGCTGGTTTTCTGAAACTATGTTTTCTACAATCTTTTTCTGAGGCTCTGGAAGACTGATTTTTTTAGGTTTTTTAAAAAAAGTTTTAAATGCAAAAACTCCAGCAGCCAAAAGAACTACAACAACCGCTAAAATTGCCAGCTTTTTGTAATCTTTTCCTTCCGGTGGCATAGGATTATTATAGCAAATTGGTAGCTAGTAGTTGGTAGTTAGTAGCTGGTAAGAAAAAATTCTCACACACAATTCTACCAACTACTAGCTACCAGCTACCAACTACTAATAATCATCATACCTCACAGATAGAGCTGCCTGGATTAGGGCAAAATCCTGGGTGTCAACCACGCCGTCCAAATTCACATCAGCTTTAGCTAAAGAATCCGCATCAGTCTTTCCCAAAAGGTTTCGCACTAAAGATAAATCATAAGCATTAACCAATCCGTCCTGCTCAGGCAGGTCTCCTACAAGGAGGGTTATGCCAGTAAAGTCAAAGTTATACCCCCTACCACTCTCCAGGCGAATAGCCCGGGCCTGCGGGCATCTGTAGGCTCCAGGATAACCTTCCCTTGGCCTTTCCTCACAGATTTTTTTGCCAATGTGCTTTGGTCCTTTTATGAAGATAAAGTAAAGGTTGGTAGGAATATTATAAGCCACCTGCCCCTCCCAAACTCCTCCTTCTTTTGCTCTGAAATTAACTGTCTTGTACATTATGTTCCTTGATCCAACCCTCTGCAGGCCGATTTTCACAGGCAGCTCCCTCACTCCGCTTTTAGGCAACCCGCTTATCCCTTGGAATTTAACCAAAATCCTAAAGGTGGTGCTTCCTCCTGTTCCTGCACCTCCGCCACCAGAAGGCTGTTGGGTGGGGGTTGGGGTGGGAGCAGTTGTAGGAGAGCTCGTTGGAGCCGAGCCTGGTGGTTGGGTGGGGGTGGGAGAAGGCTCTCTTGTCTGCCCACCTGTGGGTGGTGGAGTAGGCGTTGGGGTGTTTGTTGGTGTCGGGCTAGGGCTTTGGCCTCCGCTGCTTTCAAAGCTAACCCTGCTTCCTTGGACGCTACCAACCTGTATATTCTGCTCCCCACTGTGAACAAACTCTAAATTACTTCTCACAAATCTTATCTCCCCTTCTCCTCCAGCTCTTTGTTTGGCCCTAAACTTTATTCTTGCCAAAACTAACGATCCTGAAAGAGGCGGAGCCTGATCAAGGCTTATTGCGCCGAGTCTTACTATGATCCTGCCAGAGGAATTTGCAGCTTGCATGCCATCTACCCGTATTTGGCGAAAATTATCAGGCGTCCAAACATAATCTGAAAGCTCCAGCCTGTTGCGAGGAAACTGTATAACAAACTTTGCATAAGTAAGCTTCAAATTTCCACCATCTAAAAAGGTTGCCACTACCTGAAATTCTTTTTCCTCTTCTGGAGAGAAAGTAGTGTTGCTTGGGTAAATCGCAAGGTTTATTTTGGGCTGCGTAGCTCTAGGCTTTATTATATTTTTGGATACAAAATAAGCTCCAAAAATTAAAAAAGCAAAGCTTGCAAGAAGGAGCATTATAAGTTTTATCTTTTTATCCATCATTCACTATTCTCAGCCCAAACTCCGTAATCTGAGTCATCAACCTTTCCATCACTATTAAAGTCTGCTTTTTGCAAGTTTACAGATGGGCAGTTGATTCTACATTGATTTTTCAACCAGATAGTATAGTCTATTCCATTCATCCTCCCATCACAATTAGCATCTCCTTGACCAAATGTCTCACACCTGACGGCTTGAGGAGGGGTGGGAGTGGGCGTTGCCTGACAAATATTACTCACTATTTCCCTAACCCCCTTTGGGTTATCAATTTCATCTGAGGCTAGAATATTGTTTCCATCTTTTATCTCTGCCTTGAACGCATAAGCTAAGTCATATGGATTAGCTTGATCATCTTGCGGCTCTATTTTAGGAACAGAGATGCTAAACCTTTTGTTTAGATCAACTAATTCACCCGAGTTTAAAGAGTTTAAAAGATTTTGTGTAAGAACAACTTGCCCTCCTTCAACTGGAATCCATATGTTTGATGTTATATTACCATTATTATCAACAGGCCCAGATTTGTAAAAGAGTTTTAAAGTCTTACCTTCATAACTCTCAGGCAACCTTCCTCTTAATTTAAAGTTGAAGGTTATCTGATAATTTTCAGCAGCTTCCGGATCCTCTCTGCATACAATATCCCTGCCTTTAAAGAGAATAAGTTGAATGTAAGGGGTAGGAGTGGGGAAAGGAGAAGTTTGATTTTGGGCAAACACATAATACTTCTTCGCAGGGTTTTTAATATCTGTTATGTTCCCAAAAGCATCCCGCGCCCTCAAATCTATCCTAACTCTACTTACATTACCAACCTCCTCAAGCAAGCTTAGAGGAACATCAAACCTAGTTGCATAACCACAGCCATAACCTCCTTGCACATACTCTCCAGTTTTTGGATTATATTTTTGGATTCTGTTGTTATAACATTTGAAAATCTTGATGTTATTCTTATCCGGCCTTTCAGCCACTATCTGCCACCAAAAAGGCGAAGCTAAATCTTTATTTGGCTTACAATCAACATTCTCATAACGACTTGAGGCATATTTGATAATATTGCCATTCTCATCCCTATATGCCTTACAATACCCCACCCCGTTATTCTTTGGGTTATCCCCATTCCATCGCCAGGAAAACTTAATTACGTCTTTCCCATTAACTTTAGCCAACTCTGCTTTAAGATTTTTAGGTTGATTTGGAGGACTCGTATCCTCCACCCCCTGCTGCCCACCTTGAGGGGGTTGTTGGGGAGGTTGACTTGACTGATCTCCACCCTGCTGAGGTGGCGCAGTAGGATTAGGAGTCCCTTTCACACAACATTTCGTACCCTCCGTCCCACAACTATAATTCTCATAGATTACACCTCCGTCTCTCAAACACTCCTGTTCATCTGTACAGTATCCTCCTATTAACCCGCACATCTCTTCATTCCCCTCCGCCCTACTCTTCTGAGTCTGCCGGCTTTTCTGGAGGATTATCGAAGTAGCAATTGTGGCGACAGTTAAAAGGATGAGGCCGCCGATGGCCAAAGCTGTGGCTGCTATCCCTCTTTGTCCGCACCCCTCGCGTTTTTCCACTATATTGTGAATATAGCAAAGGAGGAGGGAGATGTCAAGGAAGGTGGGAGTTG
>WFWI01000002.1 GCA_015491205.1 Candidatus Microgenomates bacterium
CAGGACTTGATTAAAGAAATAGATGACATCCTAACTCTCATTTTGCTTGTCATACTACTCTCCCTAATATATCTAGGCAATCAAAAAATCGCAATCTTTCAACTTCTAACAAATCTTCCAAACCCAAAGCTTGATTTTAAAAACATCGTCAACAGCTATGGAATAATACTTTTCTCTTATACAGGCTTTAGCGTGCTTCCTGAGTTAAATTTGAAAGCCTTTCCAAAACTTTCAGCTTTGATAAGCTACCTTATTGTTGCTATAATCTACGCCCTCTTTGCCTTAACAGGCTTTTTTGCCAACAAAACCCTTCTTACTGCTGCTATTATTTTTGCTATTTTAACCTCCTATATACCTTTAACCTTAGTACTGGAAGAGACCTTGAAGAAAGACCTTTCCATTGCCTCCCTTCCAGCAAAGCTACTAAGCCTTGGCCTTCCCCTTGTTTTTGTGCTTTTTGGAGAAGACAACTTTCTAGCAGCCTTTTCAATAACAGGAGGAGTTTTTATTGCCCTGCTTCAAGGATTTATAGTTCTTGCCTTTTTAAAAGCAAAAAAGCAAAGTCTTATAACAAAACTCCTTTCTTATTTAACTCTTATTATCCTTGTTTTAGGAGCTATAGCCATAATTTTTGAGAGTCTTTAAAAGCTCATCAATATTCCTTTCTCTTTTTGCTGAAACAAAAACTCTAGGAGAGAACTGCGATATCAGCTTCAAATTTTCAATTACCTTTGAATTCTCCTCGTATAGATCTATTTTATTGAAAACATAAATGATTTTTTCACTTTCTACTCCCAAATCTTTCAAAATTGTATCCACCGTCTCGATCTTTTCCTCGATCTTTGAATCTGAAAGATCAACTACGTGAAGCACTAAATCAGAGTTTAATGTTTCAAGAAGGGTAGATTTAAAAGCAGTTATAAGCTCAGGAGGCAGGTTTTTAATAAAACCAATTGTATCTGTCAAAAGCAATGGATAATTTTTGGCTAATCCATTGTAACGGATCCTTCCTGTATAGCTATCCAAGGTAGTAAAAAGCGAGTTTTTTTCCTTTTTACCTTTGCCAGTTAAAAGGTTAAAAAGCGTGGTCTTGCCAGCATTGGTGTAGCCCACAAGCGAGATGGTTTTTACCTTTCCTTGTTTTCTTTTATGAATCTGCTTTGAGCGGATAGTTATCCGCGCCTCAATCTCCTCCTCAATCTTTCTTATCCTATCCTTTATCATACGTTTCATAATTTCTATGTTTTTCTCTCCAATACCTCGCGTGCCAATCCCTCCGGCTTGACGCGAAAGTTCTTTTCCTCCAAGGCCGTAAATCCTTGGCCCCAAAAGCTTTAACCTTGCAAGCTCAACCTGCAGCTTTGCCTCATATGAGGAAGCGTGATGTTCAAAAATTTCAAGGATTAGATTCACCCTATCCCAAACCTCAACCTCAAAAGGAAGATCCCAAAGTTGTTTTTCAATCCTAAAAATCTGGGCAGCTGTTAGAAAATTATTAACAATCAAAAGGTTTAATTTTTTATCCTTTATAATTTGTTTTAACTCCTCAAGCTTCCCTGGGCCAATATAGTAAGCTCCATGTGGTTTAAGCCTGTGCTGCACAGTTTTGTAAAAAACCTTTCCGGAAAGAGCTGAAAGCAAAAGCTCAACTTCTTTCAAATCCTCCAAAACCTCGTCAGAATGGGAATGAGGAGATATTACTTCAACTACGGCAGCTTTAAATTTTAAGCCCCCTTCACGCATAAAACTTTTTATGATATTATACAACCTTATGTCAAAAGAGTCCAAATTTAAAAAAGCTATTAAACTTCTTTTACTTGCAGTTGTACTTGCCGGGGCTGGTGCAATAGTCCTCTCTTATGTATACTTTAAAAACTTTTATAAAAAGATCTATGTGGCTCCTTCAAATGCACCCATTCCAAAACCTGAAAAACAAACATTTAATTTTCTTCTTCTTGGCTACGGAGGCCCGGGGCATGACGGAGCGTATTTAACAGACACAATAATTTTTGTTCATATAAACAAAAAAACTAAAAAAGCTTATCTTGTCTCAATTCCTCGAGATCTTTGGGTAAAGCTTCCAGCCAAAAAAGGAGAAATTTTTTCAAAGATAAACGCTCTTTACACAATGGGCCTTTTTCCTGAAAGATACCCATTTTTAAAAGAGGAGTACAAAAAAGGCCCAGCTGTAAGAATTTTGAAAGAAACAGTCGAGCGCATAACAGGGCAGAATATTGACTATTTTGTTGCAATAGACTTTAACGGATTTAAGAAAGTCATAGACACGCTTGGTGGGGTAGAAGTATACTTGGAAAAACCTTTGGTTGACCCTAAATACCCAATTGCAGGAAAAGAAAAAGACCTTTGCGGAGTGCCAGAAGAAAAAATTCCAGAGTTCAAAGACATAATTGCGACAGACCCGGCCCAAGTTTTTCCCTGCAGGTTTGAAACTTTCCAGCTTCCCGCTGGAAAAGTAAAGCTTGATGGCGAATCCGCTTTAAAATTTGTCCGCGCAAGGCATGTAATTGGAGAAAATGGCGATTTTGGAAGAAGCAGAAGACAACAAATGGTTATAAAAGCAGTAGTTGACAAAGCGATAAGCTTGAATATTATTCCCAAAATTCCCTCACTTTTAAAAGATATGGAGGATAATTTAAAAAC
>WFWI01000003.1 GCA_015491205.1 Candidatus Microgenomates bacterium
GTATATAATAATATAGCAAGCAATTTTGTTTTGTCAAGTACATTTTTAGTCTGCTAAACAAAATGAACGGAAATAATAATTTTACAACTCTTGATAAGTTTGAAACTTTAAAAAGTAAGCTTCTTTCCTCTTCTGTTCCAGAAGATCTAAAAACTAAAGCCCTTTCTATGATTGATGTAGCAAAACTTTCTTTAAAATATGGACAAAACCTTTTTCTGGTCGAATCAACGGAAAAATATATTGATTGGATAATCTCCCTTCCCTGGCAGAGAAGATCAGAGGATATTTTGGATATAAACCATGCAAAGGAAGTACTGGATAAAAATCATTATGGACTTGCGCCTTTAAAAAAACGAATTTTAGAATATATCTCTATTCTTGTCCTACACAAAGAAAAAAACCTAGGCCCATATAAAGGACCAATAATTTTTTTGGTGGGTTTGGCAGGTTCAGGAAAAACAACCTTTGCCCGCTCAATAGCTGAAGCCTTAGGAAGAAAGTTTGTCCGAATTCCTTTTGGAGGTTTAGCTTCAAGCCTTGACCTTCGCGGCCAGTCAAAACTAAACCCCGAAGCTGAGCCTGGGCGTGTAATAAAAGGTTTAAGGAAGGCAGGGGTTAAAAACCCAGTAATTTTACTGGACGAACTTGATAGAATATCGCAAAATGTAAAAGATGCAGTAATGGGAGTCTTGCTTGAGCTATTGGACCCTGAACAAAACCAAACGTTTGTAGACCATTATATAGATTACCCTTTTGATCTTTCAGAAGTAATTTTTATCGCTACAGCCAACAACTCCTCTAACATAAGCACAGCTGTTCTTGATAGAATGGAGATTATAAGAATGCCCTCCTACAGCGATAAAGAGAAAATTGTTATTGCCAAGGATTACCTTTTCCCAAAGATTCTAAAAGAGGTTGGACTTGATGAAAATCAACTCAAGATTGCTGAAAGTCTTTGGCCTAAAATTGTCAGGCCCCTAGGATTTGATCCTGGAATTAGATCTTTAAAACGCAACATTGAAAGCATAGTCCGAACAGCAGCTTACAAAATAGTTTCAGGCGAAGCCCCCTCCTTCACCATAACAGAAGACAACTACAAAGAGTTTTTAAGATAAATCTTCTACCAGCTACTAACTACCAACTACATAATGATATAATTTACTCTTATGAAAAAGCTAAATTTTTTTAGCCCAACATTTGGGAAACTGACCTTAGAACAAGTAAAAAAGAAGATTTCCGAATTTATTGCCAAAGACAAAAACAGCCAATACAGAATAATTATTGGTTCTGATTCCCAAAGAATCGGCAAAGGAAAATATGACTTTGTCTCAGCCATAATAATCCACAGGGTAGGCAGTGGTGGAGTATACTTTTGGCGAAGGGAAATAAAGGAGAAAAGGATGTCCTTAAAAGAAAGAATTTATCAGGAGGCTATAATGTCGCTTGAAACTTCAGAAAAACTTATTGACTTTTTCAAAAAAAATGGAATTCCTCGCTACAAAGTGCAGATACACGTTGATATTGGCTCAAGTGGAGAAACACGCGAGCTGATCTCTGAAGTAACAAGTCTTATTCTTTCATCAGGTTATGAAGTAAAAATAAAACCTGAAGCTGTAGGAGCTTCTAAGGTGGCGGATAAACACACTTAAAGAAAACTCAAATCTCAAATGTCAAAACTCAAAACCTTTAAAAATCTTCACCAATCAATTTTATCCTTTAATATTTCCAATTGGCTTGAAGTAGACGACAGGAGAGGAAAGACCTGCCTTATCAACCGCCTCCACTACATCGGAGATGTTCTTATAGGCCACTCCGGCCTCTTCAGCCAAGCCAGAAAAGCTGGCAGACTTTACATAAATTCCTCTTTGCAGCATCTCCCTCCAAAGCTTTTCACCTCTTACCTGCCTTTTGGCTTTTGCGCGCGACATTGTCCTTCCTGAACCATGGGCAGTTGATCCAAAAGATTTTAAAAGCGAAGTTTCTTTACCAATTAAGAAGTAGCTTCCAGTTTCCATGGAACCTCCAATTATCACTGGCTGGCCTGGAAAAGAGCGGGTAGCACCTTTTCTGTGCACAAAAACTCTCGCCTTTCTTTTCACTCCTGGAATTATGTGCTCCTCAAATTTTCCAATGTTGTGGGCAACATCGTAAATTAATCGCAGGTCATAATTTTTAGCACTTCCTCCCAAAACTTTTTCAAATGTGCGTCTTACTTGATGAGTAATAGCCTCCCTGTTTACAAAGGCAAAATTGGCTGCTGATGACATGGCTTTTATATAATCTTGCGCTTGTCTTGAGGATAAAGGAAGACAAACAAGCTGTCTATCTGCCACTTTGATTTTATAAGAATCTATCTTCCTCTCAAAAATTCGCAAATAATCAGAGCAGACCTGGTGTCCAAATCCGCGCGATCCGCAATGAATCATAATTCCTATCTGCCCCTCCCTTTCAATTCCGTATTTTTTAGCAAACTCTGTATCAAAAATCTTTTCAACTCTTTGAATCTCAAGATAATGATTGCCAGAGCCAAGAGTCGCAAGCTGAGCAAACCCCCGCTCAACAGCTCTTTGGGAAACTACAGAAAAATCAGCGCCTTCGATTTTTCCTCCTTCCTCAATAGCTTTCAAATCTTCCTCCCACCCCACTCCCAAAGTTTTGACTAAATAAGGCACTCCCCGCTCAACCAGCTCTTTAAGCTGATTTTTGCTTATCCTCAAAAACCCTTTTTTTCCAACCCCAGGTGGAACCATCTCAAAAAGTTTATTGACAAGCTTTTCCAAATAAGGCCGGATTTCCTCCTCGCTTAAGTTTGTAATCAAAAGCCTCATCCCGCAGTTTATATCAAACCCGATTGCACCAGGAGAAACATAGCCATCCTCTGAAGTGGCAAAAACTGTGCCAATCGGTGCTCCGTAGCCTGAATGGGCATCAGGCATAACAAGGACCGGACCAACAAGCCCAGGAAGAAGGGAAACATTTGTTGCTTGTTCAAACACCGCAGAATCCATTTTCTCCAAAAGCTTAAAGGTAGCAAAAATTCTCACAGGCACGCCTTTATCCTTCACAAGCTCAAACTCAGCAGGAGCGAGTTTTTTGATTTTGTAACCCTTAACTTTAAACATAATATAAAAATTCCAATGACCAATTACCAATAACCAAACAAATTCCAATTACCCAAATTCCAAACTTTAAAAATTTCGAATTTTTAACTGCAATTTTTAATTTTGCATTTTTAATTTTTAATTTCTCCTAGCTACCAGCTACTAACTTCACACATCAAACACTAACACTACCTTCCACCCTAACCCTATCTTTTCTACTTCCAACCGGTGATACGATAAAGCCTTTATATCCACTCCCTGCCCATATTTTTCAATCGGCCCGCCTGCCAAAACAGCCTTATATCCTTTTTTTATTTTACTAAATCTACCCTTAAGAAAAACCAAACCCCCTACATCTTTTTGAAAAATCAGCTCCTCTACAAAATTCACTATCAGCTCACGCTCTGCTTTACCAGAAATGATAATTTCTTTTGTAAGATATATCCTCTCTTCATCTGGGTTTTTCGCTGTTGATATCTCAAAAAAAGCCAAAAGAATGTTTCTCAATAACTCTCCAAAGCTTCTCCCTTTAACTTCAATTGCGATATCCGCCTCTGTTATCTCCTCAAGATAGTTCCAATCAGCCATAAACAAATTTTAGTATAATTTTGAAAGCTTTGCCGCGGTGGCGGAATTGGTAGACGCGCAGGATTCAGGATCCTGTCCCCGCAATGCGGGGGTGTGGGTTCGAGTCCCACCCGCGGCACTGCACCCTGAAGTAATCTCTGATTTACTTCAGGGCTGAAATGGCTCTCTAAGAGGTTTGGGTTGTCCCTGAACCAGAGCTTAAAAATTCAAAATTGGATAAAACTAAACCTAGCTACTGAGTCCAGAATTTTAGTAATTTGGTTCTTGGGATTTGAAATTTATTTGGAGCTTGGTGCTTGGAATTTGGGATTTTCTCTAATTAATATTCAAGCGTTAATCATCTTCCTTACAAAATACTAAATACGATATACGAAATACTATATACCAAAAACTTGCTATAATATAATTTGCTATCAACTCTGGCCGCGTAGCCAAGTGGTAAGGCAAGGGTCTGCAAAACCCTTATACGCGGGTTCGATTCCCGCCGCGGCCTCCAATAAAAATCTTAAATCCTAAATCCAAAATCTTAAAACTTTAGTATCCCGAATATTTCACTCTAATAGCTAAACAACCTCTCCTTTGTATCTTTCTCTTTCAAACCTTCTCAACTTTCAACGTTCCAACTACTTTCATGTAGTTTTAAGCTTTAAGATACGTTTTAGGATTTGGGCTTGGGGTTTTAAGATTTCATTCTCCTACTGTTTCCTTATACGCCATTTTAGCTAAGGCTCCAGCTGTGTGAACGCGGATATCCTTCTCAAGCTTCTCCCCTTTCTGAAGAGCTTCAATCTTCGCTTTTAACTTTTCTGGGTCAGCCCTCAAAATATTCCTTACAGTATTTTCTGTAAGCCCTAAATATTCTGCAATCTTTTTAACATCCCAAAGCCTTTCTTTTTGTAAAACAATCGCATATGCTGATTCCAAAAGGGATGGAAGCCAAGTTAAATTTCTGTACTCAATAAGCTTTCTTGGGCCTCCTAAAACTTCTATGCTTTTTAAAAAAACTCTCATAGCAATCTCATCTATGTTTTTCTCTTTTGGCTCAATTACTGGCATAGCATTACAAACCAAACTTATAACAAGCTCTCCAGCGGCTGACCAATTTTAACCAACCCTTGATCTGTTATTTCCATAAGCCTCACTCGGCTATCATGACCACAAAGCCGACAGCCATCAATCCTAAAAAGCCTTATTAACTCTCCAATTGGCTTTTTATAGATTCTTTGCTGATAAGCTGTTAAAATTGGAATTTTTGACAAAACGATTGAACAGTCAACAATGTGGGAAATTGCATAGCCTCCAGCTGCCTCAGCAGACATCTCCTCATGCCCTGAGCGTTTTTGGGAAATAAAAATGGCTGTCTGGTGCCATTTTTTCATGAAGTTAAAAAAACGCCTGACAACAGCCCGCGCCATCATTTCCTTTTCCTCATAAAAGCCGGTTATAGAGTCAACAACTATGCGGGAGATTTTATACTCCTTTATTGCATAAGCTAATGTGTTGAAAAAGCTTGTCAAGTCCTCCCTTAGAACATAATGGCTGGCAACATCGATAAAGAAAATTTTTTCTTCAACTACCGAAGGATCTATTCCCATTGCTTTTGCCCTTTGTTTTAAAGAATTTGCAACAAAAGCAGCTGGGGATTCAACTGTAACAAACCCAACAGCTTTATCCTCGCTTGCTTGCTGAACTGCAAACTGCTCTGCCATAAGGCTTTTCCCTGTATCAGAAACACCAGTTATGTTAATCACCGAATAAGAAGGATAGCCTCCCAAAATCTTTTTTACAGGTTTTCCTGTTTCCTCATCTATCTCTGAAAAGAAAAAAAGGTTATCCAAGCCTTCAACTCCAGTTTTCACACCATAAAGCTTAGGAGCTTTAGAGGAGCCTTCCTTTAAAGAAAACACTCCTTCTTTTACAACTCTCCCTTTTTGCTCAAATGGCTTGTTATCTTGCATAGTTTTAAATATTATAACCCAAACTCTATGCTATAATTTAACCAAAGCAAATTTTCACTTTTTCGCTTTTAGCTTTTCGCTTTTATTTTGGAGAGGTGCCGGAGTGGACGAACGGGGCGGTCTCGAAAACCGCTGTTCGCCTAAAACGGCGAACCGGGGGTTCGAATCCCCCCCTCTCCGCAACAGCCAAAATTTCTAATTAACCTAATTTCTAATTCCTAAACAAATCCCAATGACCAATAATCAAAATAAAGAGAAAAAGAAAACTTATATATATGACTTAGAAG
>WFWI01000004.1 GCA_015491205.1 Candidatus Microgenomates bacterium
TTGGAAAACTTCGGAGGTTGATTAAGAAACCTCCGAGGTTAATACCTTAGTTTCAAAAAGTGATTAACGATTGAAGATTAAAGATTAACGAGAATAAAAACTCAAAACTTAAAACTCAAATGTCAAATCCACAACTAAAATCTTAAATCTATCAAGTTTTTAGTTTTAAGCTGTGGTTTTGAGTTTTGACATTTTAGTTTTAAGTTTTTTTATTTATCCAGCTCCGTCTAGCTCTATCCACTTCAGCTAGCTTTTTCAATCTATACTCACTATTTTCTCCTGTATCCTTTGGACCTTTTTTTCAAGCTCTGGATACTCAGAAAGTTTTTTATTTGCAGCAAAATATTCTGCAGCTTTATTGGTTTTTTCAATGAGCTTGTAGTCCAAAAGTGAAGCTACTTTTACGTTTACAAAGCCATGTTGGCGAGTTCCAAAGATTTCACCTGGCCCGCGAAGCTTTAGATCATACTCTGAAAGTTTAAACCCATCACTAGTGGAGGCAAAAAAGCGTAGTCTGTCTAAAGTTTCTTTTTTGTTAGTTTCAGAAAAGATAAGGCAGTATCCTTGAACTTGACCTCTTCCCACTCTACCTCTTAGTTGATGAAGTTGAGAAAGCCCGTAGCGCTCAGCTGTTTCTATTACAATAATGTTTGCAGTTTTTACATCTATTCCTACTTCAATGACAGGTGTGGAAACTAAAATTTTTATTTCTCCTGATTTAAAAGCCTGTATAACTTCCTGTTTTTTCTTTGCTGGCATTTTTCCATGAAGTAGGCCAACTGGAATTGGTTTAAAAACCTCCTTTAGTTTTTCGTACTCAGCTGTGGCGGCTTTAACATTTTTCATTGTTTCTTTGTCTGACTCTTCAATTAGAGGACAAACAATAAACACTTGGTATCCTTCCTTTTCAATCTTCTCTTTTATCCAATTGTAGGCTGAGGCTCGTTTTTCAGGTGGAACAAGATAGGTTTTGACTGGCTTTTTTCCTTTTGGCATTTCATCAAGAAGGGAGATGGATAGCTCGCCGTAAAGCACAAGCGCTGCTGTCCTTGGGATGGGAGTGGCTGTCGTTGTCAGAAAATGAGGTGTCTTCCCTTTTTGCCGGAGCATAAGCCTTTGGAGTACTCCAAACCTTTGTTGCTCATCTATAATCACAAGCCCAACGTTATCAAAAGATATTTTTTCATTTAAGAGTGCATGGGTGCCAATTATAATGTCATAATTTTTTATTTTTCCTTCTTTGATTATTTTTTTACTCCCAGTTTGCAGGCCTATCTTTACGGGTTTATCCTTAAAAATTTCCAAGAAAGTTTGATAATGTTGATTTGCTAAGATTTCAGTTGGAGCCATGAATAAAGTTTGATACCCATTGAGGAAAAGCACAAAGGAGGCCAGAGCTGCCACAACTGTTTTTCCTGCTCCGACATCACCATGTAAAAACCTGTTCATTGGTTTTCCAGAGGTAAGATCAGAAATAATTTCATATAAAGCCCTGTTTTGCGCGTTTGTCAGTTTAAAAGGTAGGGAATTAACCAAGTTTTTAAGCTCTTCCCTTACCTTTCTGTCAACCACAACTTTGGGCGCTGCAAGGCTTCTTTCCCAATTTTTTCGGATAAGTTTTGAGGACAGCTGGAGCAAAAAGAGTTCATTGAAAGCAATTCTCTCTTTAGCCTTTTTTGCAAGATCCAAGGATTTTGGGAAGTGGATGTTTTCATAAGCTTCTTTTTGGGACAAAAGCTGGTTAAACCTTATTATTTCCTCTGGCAAAAACTCAGGAAGTTCAGGCTTTAAGGAAAAAACATAATGGATTTTTTCTCTAATGACTTTTGAAGATAGGCCTTTTTTTTCAGGATAAAAAGGAACAATTCTTCCTGTATGAATCGGTTTATTGTTTTTTAGGACTTCATACTCCTCTACAAAAAGCATTTTTTGCATAAAATAGGGCTTTACTTTGCCAAAAGCAGAAATTTTATCTCCCTTTTTGAGGGAGTAGAGGATGTATTTTTGATTGAACCACAAAAGCCAAAATGAATCCTTTCCATCGGATATTCTCACCAGCTGGATTGTAAGACCTCGCTTTGAAACCTCCTGTTTTTTTTCTTCAACTCTACCTATAAGTGTTATTTCATCTCCAAAATTAACCTGAGATAAGGGTTTTATTTTAGAAAAATCACGATATTTGTAGGGAAAATATTCTATGAGATCTTGGAAAGTCTTAATGCCTATTTTTTTAAAGAGAGAGATTGTGCGTGGACTAGTATTTTTTAAGTTTTCAATAGGGTTTGAAAGAATATTCATCTAATCTTAGAAAAGGAAAAAAGGTGCTAAGCTTGTAAATATTAGCGCTAAACTAGAAATAATTATTATCACTCTTAGAATGTTCTTAAAAGTGAATAGTCT
>WFWI01000005.1 GCA_015491205.1 Candidatus Microgenomates bacterium
GCGGAGGCTTTTTAAGATGAATAAGCTCAAATTTTGTTTTCAAGCTCTTCCCTACTCTTTCCTTTTTCTTGAGGTACCCAAGCTGATAAGGATCCTCGCCTACATAAAGGGCAGTAAGTTTTAAGTTTTTGGATTTAAGCGAGGCTATTTTTTTGCGGCAGTAGTCAAGGATCGCTTGAGAAAGCTTTTTACCATCAACAATCACAATAGAAAATTATACCATAAAAAGCTCAAAACTCAAAGGGCAAAGGGGAAAAATAGTTAGTAGCTAGTAGCGAGTAGTTAGTAATAGATGGTTACCAGTTGATTACCTAGTACGGATGTAATAATATGCGATCGCATATCATTACGTCCGTCTAATGGATTTGGGTTTTTCAGGATAATCTTTTCACCTTTCCTTTCTACCTTTAAATCCTTCAAACTTTCCAACCCTTCCCGATTTCTTTGTAGGAGACCTCAGCGATCAAAAGCTTACTCTCTTCTACTTTCTCAAGGGCTTTTATCATAAGATCTTGTGGCGAGCCCCTTTTTCCTTTATAATCTTGCACAAAACAAAACGACTGAAAACCGATCCCTTTTAAAACCTGCTTTATAACTTTAACTTCTTCTTCAAATTCTCCTTTGCGTTCAAAACTTACCGAGATAAAAGCTTTCTGGGGTTTAAGCATAGTAATATTTTATATTACACAGTTCATTTAAAGATTGAAAAGAGAGAAATATTTGCTAAAATATCTTAGATAATAATTATCTAGGGTAATAAACATGGAAAGACTTAGAAAAGTGATTGTTGAGTACAACAGGCAAAAAGTAAATGATATGCGAGCTTTAAGAGATGGTGGAGAAGTTTCTCCGCGGTATTCTTTTGATAAAGCTCAAGTTGCTATATGTCACGTTGTTCAAGCATTGCGTGGAGTAGTTCCGGAAGAAAAGGTGATAGCGGCTATAGGAGACGCTAAAAGTCCAAATGCAGTTTCACGTGCTCTTCGCCATCGACTTTCGCCAAAATTTTTCAAAGATATCTAAGGTTCTTATTTATTTCTCCCCACCTACAAAACTTGCATTTTGGATGAGCTCTAGGGATAGTAGCGCGGAGGCAAGCTACTGCTTGTTTGAAAATTTTATAGGCGCGCGTAGGATCTGTTTCTATTTTATGAACCTCTACCCTAAAACTTGTCTCCCCTCTTTCCTTTACTTCGTAAGGAATATAGTAAATCAAGTAGGCAAATTTTAAGGTTTTAAATCCTTCAGCTTCCAACAAAAAGGTATAAATATCCAGCTGAGTCTGGAAAAAAGAAGTAGAGTTTTCCTTAAGATTATATCCTCGCGTTTTGTAATCTACTGGGATGTAATAGTCGCCTTCAACAAAACACTCATCCAATCCTCCAAAAAGATAAGCATTAAGCTCTTTATCAAAAAATCTTGGAGAGCTATTTTTACTCGTTTTCCTCCACTCGTTTAGCAAATCTTGATCAGGCAAAAGCCTTCCTCTAACTTTTCCTTCTATCTCCGGAGGCAATTTCCCTAATTTTCTGTATTTGTCAAAATAAATTTTTATTAAGTTATCCATTCCCCTTGGCAAAGTTGAACTCGGCTGCTCTGGCCTTTTAATCCCCCTTCTCATATGCAACCAAAAACACTTAGGACATTCTAAAAAAAGATTGAGTTTTGAAGGAGAGAGGTGGAAGGTTGTATAGGTTGTTAACATAGGTTTATTTTACTGCAAAACTTTGGGAATTGTACCATTTCATTACGCTTTTACTCGAGAAACTAGTTTAATTAAAATTATGCTATAATCAAATTAAACATTGTGCTTACAAAAAAGTTTAATTTTTCAATAAGCTTAACAGCCGGAGTTTTAACTATCATATTCTTTTTGTTTGTAGGCAATTTTCTTCAAAAATTTAAGAAGAATACGGGATCTTTAGTATTAAAAGATATTCCTTTAGATGGCGTTGAAAATTTGCAGGTAGATAGCATTTTACTTGACATAGATGGAGATGGGAAAAACAATTTAGTTCTTTATTTATCTTCTATTCCAGAGAAAAAACCTTCTTTTCCAGGTTATATCGTAGTCTATGATGAGAAACTAAAAGAAATAGCAAGAACTCCAAGAGAATTTAATAATTTGATTGCTTTTTTAGGCGGAAAACTTTATTCTCACAAACTTGATAAACGAAGCAAGAAAGGATATTTAAGAATGAGTTATATTGCAGGAGCCCATCATTTTAAAGATTTCTTCTTGACAAAAAAAGGAGACAAACTTATTCCTGTATGCAAAAAAGAAGAACCGAAAAGCTGGGATGATTGTGAATTTTTTGCCAGTGTTGGCGATATTGAGATAAAAGACTATGATAAAGATGGCTTAATGGAGGTTATTGAATACGTAGATGAATATACTCCAGAAGGTGGCAGGGGAAATATAGTCGTGCAGGGAATTTACGAGTTTAATGGTAAATATTTTAAACGTTTAGAAGGAAAAGAATATGCGAAATTTTTCAAGATGGTTGAAAGAGACTATTATAGAAGTTTAAAAACCCAAGAAAAAATTGAAGAATATGCAAAAAAAATCTCCACCTCGTAAACTTCTCCCCTACTCCAAAGATAGAAATACAATGCTTGAGGAGGTAAGAAAGTTTTGGGAGGGGAAAAGATAATTAAGACAGTTTTATTTTACTATATCCTCCAACTTCCAAAACGCCCTACTTAAGTTCCTCCTCAATTTCCTGCAATTCTCTCAATATTTCTCGTTTTCTTTTAACTAACAATTCGTATTTTTTTTCTTCCTTAGGCTCCATTGCAGATGGATTAAGTCCTGGGTAAAGAGGAGTTGTAGCTAAATATTTACTGATTTGTTTTTCAATTTTTTTTAATTTTTTCAAAAGTTGACTTATCTTTTTAGTCATTAACGAAATATTTCTCATATAAATTTATATTATCCTTATAAGTGCTTTCCTTAATTTTAATAACAGGATACAGATTTATTTGATTCGTGTATCTGCGGCTACATAAAATTTTATTCTACTTGCATACTCTTGTTTATATTTGTCACCAATATCTCCTCCTAAATTAGCTACTAGAATCTTTATCTTTCCTTCGCCTTCTTTTTTTGTTTCTTGGGATACAGTAACGGCTATATCAAAAGTAATATAAGACTCACTTCTTTGTAATGCATATGGTTCAATAACAAAAGTTCCTGCGTCGCTACTTGCTTGTAATTCTTTATTGGCCTTTTTAATTCCATTGCTGATTTCAATTAATGTTTTTTTTATAAATTCTTGTAATTCCATAATTTTTGTAATTATGAAACTTATAAATAAAATTGGTTCTATTACTCTACTTTTAAAACTTGGAGTAATAGACTGTATATTTTGGCCTCTTCTACCTCTGCATTTGGAGCATTTTGTTTTACCCATTTTATAGATCTCAAAACTGCTTCTTTACTTGAGTAACCTTCACTCCAACAAACTATTTCTCCATTTGTTCCTTTTAACCTCCATCGCCATTCTCCTTTTTTGTCTTTGTAATATTCAAATTTGGGCTTTCTCATATAATATCACCTCCTTTCAGTCAAAAATTGAACAAATCGGGCATTTCCAATTGGTGCCTTCTGGTTTATCCGGATGGTTTTTATTATCTAATAGACCTTCCGGGCCACCAAAATCATGCCATATAAC
>WFWI01000006.1 GCA_015491205.1 Candidatus Microgenomates bacterium
CGGAATATGCAAAATCTTATAACTGTAGAAATAACACGGCAATGGCAGGTGTATATTCCAAAACGGGTAAGGGAGGTTTTGCGTCTTGATAAGCCCGGAAAAATTGTCATGGAAGTTAGGAAAGATAAGTTAATTTTACATCCAAAGAAAACAGGTATCCTCTCTTTAGCAGGTAAATTTAAGGAAAGGGCAAAGAGGGTAAAGGTTAACCTTGATAGGATAAGAGATTACATTGATTATTCAAAAGCATGAAGAAGGTTTTTATAGATACAAACGTATGGCTAAGGGTAATTCTTAAGGATGATGAGGCTTATATAATTTTTTCTCGGGGTGGCATATATAAATGAGAATTACAGTCTTGAAGCATAAAACTTGGAGAATTCCCAAGATTTTTCAAAAGGAGTGGGACAAGCTGGATATAGAACATTTTGGCAGGGAAATAAAGGATAAGAAGCCAAAGGAGTTTGTTATTAAAGCTCAAATAGGTAAGGAGGTCGCTGGGTTTGCAAAGGTAAGGCTGTTTTTAGGGGTTGGCAAGATAAGGGAGATTATTGTAAAGGAAAAATTTCGGGGAAGGGGAGTAGGCAAGGCGCTTCTTGAGAAGGCTGAGGAGATCTTTCAAAAAAACAAAGCCCATAAAATGGTGCTTGAAACCGGCAAGCATTGGAAGGCAAGAAAATTCTATGAAAAGCTTGGGTTTAAAGTCAGTGCTATTTTAAAGGCGCATTACGGAGGGGTGGATTTTGTTGTAATGGAGAAGTTGATGAAATAAAAGGTGACCCTAACCGACATAAAATCACCAGGGGCAGCATGTCGTCCTTTCTTTGCAGGGAATCAGACAATTGAATTGAGCCAGGTCGAGCTCTGTCCTTTTTGTATACGATCGTACACCAGAAGGACAATGTCTTGTTTTAGAATTTATTGTTAGAGCAGTCTAAAATGAGTTCGTTAAAGATTATAATATAACTTATGCCTAAAATTTTAAGTGCTTTTTGAGAAAGTGTTTTTCATTGATAACCTTTGTAATTTTTAGTAAACTTAAGTATATGGCTCTCAGAGTTTTAGTTGGCGAGTTTATGTGCGATATCAAGGAGAAGAAGAAAGTATTATTATCCAAATTTTTTGGCTTGTGGGGGGAGAATGATATTAATACAGTTGATTATGTAAGAGAATTAAGGGATAGGGAAGATCTTCGTAGCTGGATTTTTTTAGGAAGTGATTCCAGAGCAAAATTAAAATTACGTGGGATTAAAAAACTAAGGTATTTAAGAGAGAAGAACTTTGATAAATAGATTTTGGCTGTTTATGATAATCTTAGAAGTAAAATCCTTAGCAATTCCCGAGGTAAAGGTTATCCGCTACAAGCGGTTTGTGGACCACAGGGGATATTTTACAGAAACCTATAGAAGGGAGGATTTTGAAAAAGAGTTATCCAAGCACTTGCCAGGATTTAAAATTGAGCAGGTAAATGAAAGCAGGTCAAAAAAAGGCGTGGTTCGCGGCCTTCACCTTCAATGGAATCCGTATATGGGGAAGCTGGTGCGCACGCTTTATGGACATATGGTTGATATAGTGCTTGATTTGCGAGCCGGGTCCCCCACCTTTGGAAAAGCAATTCTTTATGATATGCCAGCCCGATTGGATAAAGATTATGGCGAGTGGATCTGGGTGCCAGTTGGCTTTGCCCATGGAAATTTTTATTTAGAGGATTCAGCGATTGAGTATTTTTGTACTGGTCGCTACAGCCCGGGCTGTGAGGCAGGAATTTACCCTTTTGCAGAAGATATAGACTGGAGCTTGGCTGATGAAAAGTTAGTAAAAAAATTTAAGGCGCTTGAAGGAAAGGCAATAATCTCGGAGAAAGATAAGAAGGGGTTGAGTGTAGGGGAGTGGAAGAAGAAAGAGTTTGCGGAGTATTTTAAGTATTAACTGACGTTAAATTTTTCGAACGAGAAATGTTAAAAATCGCGATTTTTGGCGCGCCATATCGCGCCGCGTTTAATACCGCCAGGCGGGACAGGTCTCGCAAGGCGGGATAAGCTCTCGAAGGTTAAATGCGGAGCTTTGGATGGCTCCGTTGATCTCGCAAAGTGGGATAGGTTTTCGAAAAGATTAGATTTAACTCATTGTATGGCTCCAGAGAAAAGTTTCTTTTAACCAGCTAGAGGGAGTTGGAACGTATTTTATCTCAAATCCACCTAATTTTTCAGCTTCCCTTATTGCTTTTCGGAAGACTTCTAAATAATTAGCCAAAGCTTGTTTTATAGTATTTCTATCTCTATTTAGGATCGCTTGCCTTAGCTCTTCTTCGCTTTTTGGTATTTTACTATTGGTTATTAATAGATGTGGACCAAGACCCGCCAATTGTTCCAAAAGACTCTGATTATTCATGACTATCTCAGCAGCTACATCATAGTTATGTGCATTAAACTTTGGAGCTTTTTTGTTCACTTCTTGTAAATTATTTCTTATTATCTTCAGCGCCTCTTCTGGATTTTCTGCTTTTCTTAAAGCCAGGAGCACTTCTAACTCTTTTCCAGGAAGAAGCTCCAGTTCTAAAACCCGTTCATATAATGGATGAGTGGCAGCGATTTGAAAGTATAACTCCTTCAGCTGTTTGGGGAATTCCTCGTCGTCCACAGGCAATACTAAAGGAGAGTTTGAGGAGAAATAAGTTTTAGACAACCTTTCCACTAGGTCGAAGCCTAAGATTTCAGCTAAAACTTTAGCTGCTTGTAATAGGCCTACTCCATCTTGAATGTTTCTCTTTCTTCTTTGTACATCTTTAGGAAGGTAGTTTTTTCTCCATTCAATCCCTGTTCTGTCTAATTTGGGCAACAGCATGTCTGGGGGTAGAAGGACTGGGATTTGCTTGTTATTTATTGTTACTATTCCAACCTCTTGAATGGGAAAAAGCGGAAGAGCTTTATCGAGGCGTACCCTTTCTTGCCTAAAAGGAAGTTGAGAGACTTCAATCACCCCCCTGGGGAGTTTACTTCTAACATCAGCGTTTATTAACGCAATATCTATATCCCCTAATTCACGCGCGGGTAAACATTCTTGAAGTCTGTACAGCTCAGTTTCTGAAAGAGATTTCTGATCTCCTCCAGTAAGAGATACTACTGTAAAGCCTGAAGCCATCCGCATCAACTCTACGCCCACCGAGCCTGCAAAGGCCCAGTTGATTTGTCCTTCGGGATTGATGGGAGGAGCTTCTGAGGTAATGATGTTTCCTAAGCTCTCCAACAGCCTCTTGGTTTGAACATCTTTAGGGGGGTTTGTTCTAGTGGGTTGGGCATATGTTAAGTATTGTACCAAAAGATTTATTCATTCGAAACGTCTTTTGTATTTTATAGGATAATTGTGTTATAATATAAATATAAATATATGGAAAAATTGCAGGACACGGAAAAATTGGGGTTTGATTACTCAAGGTTTAATAATCTGACTCAAAGAAGAGAACAGTTTTTGAAGACATATCGTTTATTTCCTCCAGAGGAGCGGCATTCTATAGCAGCCGAGCTATTGGCCCAGCATTGTGATGCCTCAAAAGCTAGAGAGCTATTGAGACAGCTTCGTCAGAGAATTAAGGAGGTGTATCAAGAGTATCAAGAGACAGGGAAGAAAAAAGGGAAGAAGGTCGAGGGTGGAGGGAGAGAGAGGATTGAGTCGTTAAAGAGAGAATATATAGAAAGATTAATGGAGATATCAGTTTGGCCAGGAGGTTACTCAAATGAAGTGTTGGCAAGCCGATTTCAGGATGAGTGGAGAAGAGGATTGGGAGTTGGGAAAGATTTGAGTTGGTTATATAGGAGTGTTACAGGGTTTCATGAAGATGAAAATGGTTATGGCGTTTCTGGACCTGTAGTTTACTACCTGCAAAAGAGAATCGGGCTTGACGAAGTTGAGTCCTTAAGGTTTACTTTAGCTGCCCTTTCTAGGGACTTAAGGGATACGTTAGATCCAGATTCGCCGATTTTCAAAGTTTTACTTCTTGAGAGGGTTTGGCACAGGGTAATCGTTGGAATAGATGATATTTTTAAACAAGTCTTAGCTAAGTTCGCTCAGCCCAATGTTAGGATCATAATTACTAATCCCAGCCTATTTTATGATTCGAAAATGAAGAAAGTAGCCTTCTTAAGCGCCGTTTCCTCAAGCTTGCGAAAAACGACTTTGGAGATACTGGAGAAAGATTATCCGGATGAAGAAGAGAGAGCAAAAGTAGAGGCAATATTAAGGGGGATTTTATATTTGAATACCCAAAGAGTAACTAAGGATGAAAGATGTATTATAAGGAGGAAACTGGTTGAATTTCTACAAGGCGGGGATATAGATGGAGGCATAGCCTATTTACGAGAGCTCTTTATAGAAGACCCATTTATTCTTCCAGTAGCTGGTGGTTTAGCTTTAGGGTTTGAGTTGCCGGAGATAATTGAAATGCGAAAAGAATATTCTGAGAGGATTGCTAAAATGGAAGCAGAGGAGAAGGCAGCCAGAGAGGAGGAACGAAGAAAAAAGGAAGAAGATGAGAGGAGAAGAATAATAGAGGAGGCTTTAAAGCGGAATGCTAGCAGATGGGAGTTAAAGGGATGGGCTGAAAGTCTTAAAGGGACGGAGTGGATGGATTCTGATGGGAAGAAGTATGTTATTGGGGGGCTAAAAGAAGTAAGAAGTTTCATGAAGGCTGATATTTTTGATGTGTTGGACGATGATCAGCGCAAAAGTCTTGGAGTTTTGGTGTATATTTACTATCCGAATAATCCTCAACAAGTTGGTCATGCTTACTATTGTCCCTTAACGGTAAAGGAAAAAGTAGAGGGAGGAGAATGGCGACCGGCCAATTCTTCATAAGGAATGGAGGGAAGGGGAGATTGCAGAACACTCTAAATATTAACTGACGTTAAATTTTTCGAACGAGAAATGTCAAAAATCGTATTTTTTGGAGCGCCATAACAGTCCAGGTTCAACCTCGAAGGTTAAACACAGGGCATAGCAAAGCGCCGGAAA
Source organism: Candidatus Microgenomates bacterium (assembly GCA_015491205.1). Classification (GTDB taxonomy): domain Bacteria; phylum Patescibacteriota; class Microgenomatia; order UBA1406; family GWC2-37-13; genus S141-128. Next base: position 5,008 of record WFWI01000006.1, read on the forward strand.
TAAAGAAAATTAGTTAATTTTGTATGATCCCTCTATGCCTAAAATAATCCTTGCCAGTTCCTCGGAAAGAAGAAGGGAGATTTTGAAAAGTTTGGGGCTTGAGTTTGAGGTTGTTGAGCCGGAGGTGGATGAGAGGGTGCCAGAAGGTATTACTTTGGAAAAAGTGCCGGAAGTTTTGGCGTTGAGGAAGGCGAAAGCTGTTTATGAGAAGCTAAAGCGGCCCAAAAATACAGTTATAATCTCTGCTGACACTTTGGTTTTAAAAGAGGGAGAGCTTATTGGAAAGCCAAAAGATAAAACTCATGCCTTTGAAATTTTAAAAAAACTCTCTGGATGCTCTCATATAGTGTTCACCGGCCTTTGTGTTTTGACGAACGATAAAAAACTTGTAAAAACAATAAAAACCACAGTTTATTTCCGCAAATTAACCGCAAAAGAAATTCTTTCCTATATTGAAAAAGAAAAAAACGTTTTTGACAAAGCGGGAGCTTATGGGATACAAGATTTAGGAAAGGTTTTGGTTGAGAGGATTGAGGGTGATTTTTATAATGTAGTCGGCCTGCCAGTTGCAGCTTTGGTTGAGATATTAAAGGAGGTGGGGGTGGAGGTGTTGTAAGTTCTGATTCCTGTCAGCTAAAGCAGAGAAGCTGGCAGAAACAAGACCTGTGTTTTTCCACGGACGAGGGATTTGCTTTCAGAAAGGTTTATAACTAAAGCTTTTGAGGGAGAGTAGGCTTTTATAAAGGAGATAAGCGAGCGGGTTATTTTGGGAGTAAGCTTTGCTTCAATTGGGATGATTTCATTTTCTTTTTTAAGCACAAAATCCACCTCAGCCTTGGCAGTAGTGCGCCAAAAATTAAGGTTTTCTTTAAATCTCACAAAAATATAGTTTTCCAAAAGCTCGCCGGTTATTTCAAAACTGTTTAAGGAGTCTTTTAAAAGGTTGAGCATCCCAAAGTCGTAAAAGTAGAATTTTGGGTTTTTTTTAAGCTCTGTAATAAGATTTTTTCTAAAAGGAGTGATCTTTTTGACAATAAAAGTGTCTTGCAAAAGGGAGAGGAGGGATTTTAGTTCATGAAAAGAGAGGTTGGTTATCTGAGAGAGCTCTGAATAATTTACAATTTGCCCAACGGTTCCTGCTAAAGCTTTCAACAAGGCAATTATTATGTGCTTTTCTCTTATACCGTAAAGTTTTACTACATCCTTTTCAACGTAGGTGGTAAAAAGGTTTTTCAGAAGGACCTTTTTTTTCTCTATGTCTTTTTCCAAAACGATTCGTGGGTAGCCCCCAAATCTTAAATATTCAAAAAGGGCGCGGTTTAGCTCTTTTAAAAATAGGGAGTTGGAGGAAGAGCTGTTTTTAAAATCATAGCGTTTTTTTAAATATTCTTTATATAAAGCCTCATCTTTTGCTCTTAAAAACTCTTCAAAGTCAAAGGGAAAGAGTTCAAAAAATACTAC
>WFWI01000007.1 GCA_015491205.1 Candidatus Microgenomates bacterium
TGTGCACCCCGGGGGTGTACACTGAAATGTAATATGAAAGATAAAAAAAGTCTTACAATTATAATTCCCTTTTTCGATGAAAGGGAGAATTTAGAGCCGCTTTACAAGGAGTTAAAACAAGCGCTTGAGAGTTTAAAAGAGCTTTCTTCTTGGGAGATCGTTTTTGTAAATGATGGGTCTTTGGATGGCGGAGAGAGAATTATCGAAAAAATTGCAAAACAAGAGCCTCGGGTAAAGCTTATATCTTTGAATCGGCAGTTTGGGAAGGGTAAAGCATTGGAGGAGGGGTTGAAAAAAGCGAAAGGCGAACTTATTGCGTTTATGGACGCTGATTTACAGGATGATCCGAAAGATTTAAAAAAATTTTTAGCGAAGATAAATGAAGGTTACGATTTAGTAAATGGAGTGCGCCAAAAAAGACAGGATAATTTAGTAATTAAGGTTTATTCTAAGATTTTCAACTGGTTTTTGAAAAACTTTTTAAAATCTCCTTTTTCTGACATAAATTGTGGTTTTAAAGTTTTCCGCAAGCAAGTTTCCAATAACATCCCGCTTTATGCTAATAATTTCAGATTTTTTCCTCTGGCTGCTTTTTACAAAGGGTTTAAAGTTTCAGAGGTTGAAGTTAACAACAGACCTCGGTTACATGGCAAAAGCAAGTTTGGTGTAAAAAAAATTTTTATTGGAATTTTAGATACTTTAACAGCTTATTTCCTTTTCAGATTTGCAGAGAGGCCTTTACATTTTTTTGGAGCTTTAGGAGGGGCTATTTTTGCTTTAGGGTCAATTATTTTAGGATATCTGGCAATTGAAAGGCTCTTTTTTGGCCAGCTCCTTTACCGTCGACCTATCCTCCAACTTGGAATCCTCTTAGTTGTCATCGGCGTCCAAATTGTAATGACAGGCTTTTTAGGAGAGCTTATTGTGTATTTGAGGAGGGAGAGAGAGTAGGTATAATGATCTGGATTCCTCTGTAAGTTTTTAGAACTTGATATTTTTGAGAGGAGAAGCTTATCCCAAAAATCTCAGCTGCATAAGGAATAATGATTGAGTTTTTGGTAAGGCGGGGGTTTTGTAGGGTTTCCTGTAAGGGTCTTATTTCAATTTCTTTTCCGAACTTTTCTGCATAATATTCAAGTGGAGCTTTAACTTGGGGGATGATATATACTCTCTCCCCACCCCTGAGATCTTTAACCAAGCTTTTCCAATCTTCCCGGTGAAAGGCTGGGATTAAGAGATAGATGAGTGAGAAAATTACAAAGCCTGTTAATATGAGTCTTTTTTTGACTTCAGAGCTTTCTGCAAGGATTATTGAGAGGGGCGTGATAAGATAAAGCACTCTAAAATACTGGAGCATAGGCTTTACAAAGGAGGCAAAAAAGATAAGGGCTAAAGATGTTGCAAAAACAAAGCTTGAGAGTTTTGTTTTAAAGTTTTTATTGTAATTTTTAAAAGAGCTAAAGACAAAGACAGTCCAAACTCCAGCAATAGCATAATAAAGCCATTTTGGATAAAAGCTTATTCTTCCCACAGAAAATTTTATTGGCACAAGGAGGAGGTTCTTAATGTTTGCTTTTCCTAAAACCAAGCTCCAATTTTTTACAGTCTCAAGCAGGATTTTTGAGTTTTGAAGTTGAGTCTTAAGAAGTGGCAGTAGGATAAGGCTTGAGATAGTAGTTATAACGATAAGCTTTAGGGCTTCTTTTGTTTTCCTTTTAAATATTAGATAAAGAAAGATAGATGTAATAAAAAAAATACTTCCATAAAAGGTAAAAAGTGCAAGAGTAAAAGCAAATAGTGATGGAAAATCAAGGTGTTTTTTCTTTAAAAAGCGAACAAAGCTGAAGGTAAGAAAAGAAGTTGCCATCGAATACATCCGCGCCTCTTGGGAGTAGTAAATGATGAGAGGGTTAAAAAGAAATAAGGCTGATGCCCAAATGGCGGACGTAATGATATGCGATCGCATATCCTTATGTCCGGAGGATTGGCTGAGGTAGTGAAGAATTATATAGCCTGTCGCAAGGGAGAAAAGTATTGAGGGAAAGCGCAAGGCAATTTCGCTGTAGCCAAAAATTGAGGTCCAAAGCTTCATAAAAAGGTAGTAAAGCGGTGGGTGAAAGTCGAAAGGTGAAAATTTTGTAATAATTTCCCGAAAGCTGTAGTTTTTTACAACCTGCGCAGTTATTGCCTCATCAAGCCAAAGGGATTGGGAGAGGGAGAGAAGGCGAAGGAGGAAGGCAAAAGTGAGGATTATTAGAACTAGTTTTTTATTCATATTTAAAATGTCAAATGCCAAAATCCAAATGTCGAATCAATACCAAATGACAAAGTTCAAATGTCAAAAATTTTTTTGTCATTTTGATTTTGATATTGATTTGTCATTTGTCATTTGAAATTTGACATTTTCAAGTATAATCTCTCTGCTTTCTCCAGCTCTTCCTTTGTATTCACCCCTATTCCCACTTTCTCAAACGGGACTTTAAGGGCTGAGACTTTAAAATCGTCTTTTACTGCAAGCTCAATGAGGCCATTCAAGTAATATTCCCCTGTTATAGGTGAAGGTTTAAGTTTTGGAAGGTAGGTTTTTAAAAAATCAAAATTAAAACAATAAAACCCGGCATTTAGCTCCTTAATTTTTCTTTGCTCTTCATCAGCATCTTTGTGTTCTACGCTTGCTATGACACTACCTTTTCTATCTCGTATTATTCTTCCCCATCTGAGCTCATTTGGGTCTTCATATTCTGTTGTAACTAAAGTCATTACTGAGTTTGTCTTTTTGTGAAGTTCAAAAAGGTCTTTTAAAACTTTTTTATCATAAAACATCATGTGGTCTCCATAGCCGACAAAAACATATTTTGTTGGATACTTTTGCAAAACTGGTAAAGCGACTTTTACCGCATGACCTGTGCCAAGCTGTTCTTTTTGAAGAGCAAAGTCAACGTCAAAGCCCTTACAGGCTGATTTTACAGATTCCAAAAACGCGCCGACAACTACGACAATCTTGTCAACAAAGCCGGAGTAAAGCTCCAGCCCATACTGAATCATTGGTTTTCCCAAAAAAGGAAGGGTTACTTTGTTGGCGGTTTTGGAGTTTATCCGGGTGCCTTTTCCTCCTGCGAGGATGATTCCAGTTATCATAAAATATGCTTTTAATTTTTCAGGTCAAGCTTTTTTTTGACAAAGTTATAAATTTTTTTTAGCAAGTAAAAGAGCTTCTTGGGCTTCTTTTTTTGTATATCCTGAAAAACTGAGTCCTAAGATTTCAGGATATCTGGTTGGGGCGTAGTATTGATTTAGAATTTTACAGTCTTCTTCTAATTTTGAAAATTCAATATCAAATTTCTGACACATTTTTAAAAGTTTTGTTAGCTTGTGGGTTTTAAACTCTTTATCTATTTCTTTTCCCTTGAAACGTAGATAAGCTTTTAAAGCTTTTTCTGCTGACTGTTGGGAGGTAAAACATGCTTGAGTGTAAAAGGAGTTTTTAATATTAGCTTCAGTCCAAGCAAGGTCTTCTTTTGCTCTTTTTAGCCATTCATACCCTGCTTTTTCGTAATATTTCTTAGGCTTCATAAATAACTTTACCTTCGTTAATAATATCGTATATAAAAGGCTGAGTTTCTTTTAAAGCCTTTTCTATTTCTCTTGGAGTAAGAACGAAAGCATCAACTTCAAAATCAGTTTTTAAAAGTTTTACAATTCTTTTTTGACGTTTCCAAAAAGGCTCTTTAGTTGGTTTTATTATTAAAAGGTCTATATCACTTGTTTTTTTTGAGGTTCCCTTTGCTGTTGAGCCAAAAAGAATTATTTTTTGAGGTTTGTAAGGCTTTAAAAGGTTTACTATTTGGTTTAACTTTTTTTTAGTTATTGTTTTCATACGTTAAAAGTATAACACATAGGAAAAATGTCAAATGACAAATTTCAAATGTCAACTCAATGACAAATGTCAGATATCAAATGACAAAAAATTTTTTGAGATTTGCCCAGTACAAGAACAAGTGCGGTGCTGGGCTACCCTGAACCAGAGCGAAGCTCGGTTCAGGGTGGATTTTGGTTTTGATTTGAAATTTGTCATTTGGAATTTGGCATTTTTCAATATTCCCATCCCTCCGGCCTACTTTTATACCACTTTATCAGTGATCTTACACTGTCCTCTATTGTTCGCTTTGGCCTCCAGCCCAAGATTTTTTTAGCTTTTTCAATTGACGCATAAATTTTGGCATACTCGCCTTGGCGCTCTTTTCCTTTTTTAAGCTCAAATTTTACTCCGGTTACCTCCTGTACTTTTTTGACAATTTCTAAAACTGAGTTTCCAGTGCCTGTGCCTAAGTTTATTATCTCCCCTACCCTATCCGTTTTTGTTAAAAGCTCTACTGCTTTAAGGTGCGCTTCGTTTAAATCAACTACATTGACGTAGTCCCGTATTGGTGTTCCATCTGGAGTATCAACTTTTGGGCAGGTTAAGTAAAAAGGCTCGATTCCTAAAGCCCCTCGCACTGCGTTTTGCACAAGAAGGGTTGAGGGTTTTTTTGAATCTCCAATTAGTCCATCATCTGAAGCTCCGCAAACATTAAAGTAGCGCAAAATTACATAGTTTAAGCCTTTTAATTCCCCCAGCCATTTAATCATTTTCTCAACCATAAGCTTTGATTCACCATAGGGATTTACAGGATTTGTAAGGTGGTTTTCATCAACAGGTGTGTATTGAGCCTCGCCGTAAACAGCGCAGGTTGAGGAGAAGACTATTTTTTTAATTCCAAACTTAAGCATAGTTTTTAAAAGGTTTAAGCTTCCGCAGACGTTGTTTTCAAAATAAAATTCAGGTTTTTTCATTGATTCATCTACCAAGCAAGAAGCTGCATAATGCACAACCGCATCAATTTTGTTGTTTTTAAACACTTCATCTAAGTTTTCTCTTAAATCTTTTTCAACAATTGAAAGCTTTTCCTTTCCAAATTTTTCTTGCAGTACTTCCAAGGGTTGACAATAACCAGTTGAGAAGTTATCTATTGCAACTACCTCGTAGCCTTTTTGAAGGAAGAGGTAGGTAGCAACTGAGCCTATGTACCCCCCCGCGCCTGTGATAAGAATTTTCATGATTGTTAATTATACTAAATTTTAGTTTGGAGTAATTGAGGGGTGGATTTTGATATAATTTTAGTAGCGAGTAGCAAGTAGTAAGTAGCAAGGGAAATATTATCCTAACTACTCGCTACTTGCTACTTACTACTAAAGCCTGCCGCGGTGCTGGAATTGGCAGACAGGCTGGTCTCAAAAACCAGTGGCCTTTTAGGCCGTGAGGGTTCGAATCCCTCCCGCGGCACAGGCTTAAAGCCTAAACTTAAAGGCCGTGAGGATTCGCCCTGAACCAGAGCAAAGCTCGGTTCAGGGTTTACCCCGCACCAGAGCAGAGCACGGTGCGGGGTAAAAATCCCTCCCGCGGCACAAGAATAGTTAAAAGTTCAAAGTGCAAAGTTAAAAGTTATAAGGAGTTTCAAAACTTTTAACTTTGAACTAAGAAGGAGAGGTGGCAGAGTGGTTGAATGCGCCCGCCTTGCCCTCCTAAGACGGAGGGTCCGCCGTTTTAGGCGGAAGAGCGGGTGTCCCGTCTTGTAAAACCCTAATTTTCATGAAGCAAAAAATGGGTAAAACAAAGTTCTTTTACATATATGTGCTTAAAAGTTTAAAAGACGGAAAGTTATATATAGGAAAGACGGAGGATTTGAAAAAGAGGGTTAAGGAACACAATGCAGGTAAAGTCAAAGCGACCAAAAATAGGAGACCATTAGAGTTGATTTATTATGAGGCTTATAGTAACAAAGAGAAATGGAATAAACAGGAGATGTTTTATAAAACTGGAATAGGAAGAGATAGTTTAA
>WFWI01000008.1 GCA_015491205.1 Candidatus Microgenomates bacterium
AAGCTATGTTCTCCGAAGGAATCATCATTAGCGTGGTCTCCTGCCGCCTCCTCTCCTTTTTTATAAGCTCCCAGATTTCCCGATCAACCTGCCTTAAAACCTTCATGCTTTAAAATTAAGATAACAAATATTTTGATAGTTTCAAGAGATAACCCACAAGCCAAAGGTACTTAGACTTTCGGGATATTGACACCTTAAGTTTAACAAAGTTCCAAACTCCAAGCACCAAATTCCAAATAAGCACCAAACACCAATAGCCAAATCCCAAACAAAAGAAAATCTTAAATCTTAAATTCTATGTGTTTAGAGTTTAGGATTTAGAGTTTAGAATTTTTCTCCTCCTCCTGTTTGGTGCTTGTGATTTGCCCTGTATCAGAATAGATTCGGTACAGGGCGCGCCCTGTACCTGATACTCTCATGGTACAGGGCACCCTGAATCGAGCTTTGCTCTGGTTCAGGGTGAATTTTGGAATTTGGAGTTTGGAATTTGGGATTTATTTTGTATAATACAACTGTCATGGGAAGATTTTTAAACTGGCAAGACAAAACTTTCAAAGTTGGAGACACAATCACAGTAGGGTATAAAATAAGGGAAGTTGTAAAAGGAAAGGAAAAGGAAAGGGTGCAGGATTTTACTGGAATTCTTATAAAAGTAAGGGGAGAAGGCGATAACAAAACCTTTACTGTAAGGAAAATCTCAAAAGCAGGTATTGGCGTTGAAAGAATTATACCTGTAGCCTCTCCTTGGATAGCTTATATAAAACCTGTAAGGGAAACAACTTACACAAAGGCCAGGGCTCTATTCATAAGGGATAGATCCGGCTCTGAGATAAGAAAAAGGCTTTACAAAAGCAAAAAATGAACAAACCTTCAACCCTTTCGCTTGGCAAATTTGGGGAAAGTGCAGCAGAGGAGTTTTTAAAAAACCAAGGTATAAAAATCATAGCCAGAAACTTTCGTAGCAAATTTGGTGAGATTGACCTTATAGGACAAGAAAACGAAACAGTTGTGTTTTTTGAAGTGAAAACCCGCAAAACCCTTTATTTTGGCAAGCCCTATGAGGCTGTAAACAGATACAAAATTACAAAAATTAAAAAAACTATTGATTTCTTTCTTCTTAAAAATCCCAAGTATAAAAATAAAAAGCTAAGAATTGATGTGCTAAGCCTTGTGTTGGACAAGGATCAAAACCTAAAGGAGATAAAACACTTCAAAAACGTTTTATAATTTTATTAAATAAGGAAATTATGCTGTTTGAAAGGTTAGCTGAAATCTCATTGCCGCTTTTAACCTGGACTATAATTACCTTACCCTTGTGGCTTTCTCCTTTTGCCCCAGAGCTGGTGGCGTATTTTATCATTGCCTTTGATCTCTATTTTCTTTACAAGGCACTTACCACTGCTTTTTTTGCAGGTGTCTCATATTACAAAATAAACTTGGCTTCAAAAATAGACTTTGCTGGACAGCTAAGAAAACTTCCTGAAGCAAAAGAAATCCTTCACCTTGTAATCATCCCAAATTATAAAGAGCCCCTCTACAAATTAGAGGAAACCTTAAACAAAATTCTTCAGAACGATTTTCCATATAAGAAAAACCTCTACGTAGTTTTGGGCTTTGAAGAAAGAGAGGAAAAGGCTGTCGAAAAAGCCCAAAGCTTAAAAGAAAAATTCAAAGGAAAGCTCAACATCATCTCTACCTTCCACAACCTTGCTCCCAATGAAGTTGCTGGAAAAGCCAGCAACCAAACCTTTGCCCTTAAAAAAGCCCAAGAACTCCTAAAAGATAAAATAAAAGATCCAAAAAAGGTAATTGTCACAACCTGCGATGCTGACAGCCTCTTGCCTAAAAACTACTTTTCCTATCTTACTTTTAAATTCTTGCAGGATAAAAACAGGCAATTTCACTTCTATTGGGCTCCTCTTCTCTTGTACAACAATTTTGAAAAGCTGCCATTTTTTGTTAGAGTCCAAGCAACCATCTCCTCAATCCTAAGGCTTGCCACCCTTTCTCAAAGCAAAAAGAATCTTATCCAGATCTCAACCTATTCAACGAATCTTTGGCTTTTAAAAAGCGTAGGGTACTGGGAGGTTGATGTAATTCCTGAGGACTGGCATATTTACCTCCAGGCCTTTTTAAAATTTGGTGAAAAAGTTCAAACCCTTCCTCTTTACACCATTGTCTCAGGCGATGCAGTCTACTCCGGTGGAATCTTAAGAACCCTTTTCAACAGATATGAGCAGGAAAAGCGCTGGGCCTGGGGGGTAACTGATGTCGCTTATCTTTTAAAAAACTTCTTCAAATCAAAAGTACCATTCTGGCCCAAATTTAAAAAACTCATCTATCTTACGGAAACTCATCTTTTCTGGCCTACATCTTTTTTTATTCTAACAATCAGCGCCTCCCTACCTCCTTTGATCAACCCAGCTTTCAAAAGAACCACCTTTGGCTTTTACCTGCCAAAGCTGGCTGCCTTTATTCTCACCCTCTCAACCTCAATGATAATTGTCTATCTATACCTTGATTTCAAACTCCGCGAGGCCTTAAAGAAAAAAAACGATTTCCGAAAACTGCCGCTTTTCATTGTCCAGTGGTATTTCCTTCCTGCTATCTCATTCCTGCTCTCCTCCCTTCCAGCTTTGGAAGCTCATACTAGACTTTTGTTAAACAAAAAAATTGAGTATAAAGTTACTGAAAAGGTGTGATGATTAACTTTTTGTTTGAAAAAACTCCACTTGTGTTTTTAACTCAAAGCCTATGGCGAGATGAAGCTTTTTCTGTACTTTTGGCGAAAAAAAGCCTATTTCAGCTCCTTTACCTTACAGCAGCTGATTTTAACCCTCCTTTATATTACCTCCTTCTTAAATTTTGGATCTTTATCTTTGGCTCTTCTGAAATAATAGTGCGCAGTCTTTCACTCATCTTCTACTCCCTTTCAATCTACCTTTTTGTCCACATTTTGGAAAGTCTAAAAATAAAAGGAAAAGCTCTGCCCACCATAGCCTTCTCTACCCTCCCAATTGTTTTTTACTATGCTTTTGAAGCAAGAATGTACTCAATGCTGCTTTTCTTAACACTTCTTTTCTACTTCTCCTTCATCGAAAAAAAAGAAAAGCTCCTCAAATTCTCTTTGGTACTTGGTCTTCTAACCCATTATTTCTTTCTTTTTAACCTTTTGATAGCCTTCCTTGTATCATCTAAAAGACAAAAAAAAGAATTGCTCCTTGGATTTGCCTTCACTCTCCCCTGGTTTATCTTTGCCGGAGTTGTAAAGATCTTAAATTTTGAACCTGGGTTTTGGTTGGAAAGGCTTAATATAAAGGATCTTTTTCTCTCACCTTTTTACCTTTTTGCTGCCTATGATAAGGCCTGGGAACCACTGCATAAAAACGCCTTTGTTTTTGCAATCTTCTTCTGGATAATAATTCTTCTTGTTTTTAAAACAAAAAAAGTAAAAGAAAAAAAACTTCTCTCACTTTGGTTTGGCATCCCTTTTTTTACAAGCCTTTTGCTTTCTGCAAGCTTTCTCCCTATTTTCCTTCCCCGCTACCTTATTTTTATCGCTCCCGCTCCGCTTCTCCTACTCTCCCAAAAACAAAAATATCTAATTGTAAAAATAATC
>WFWI01000009.1 GCA_015491205.1 Candidatus Microgenomates bacterium
TTGTAAAGGCGCACTGTTTTTATATTCGAAAAAGAATCTAATAGCTGCTTAAGTCGTTTAAGATCTATATGCCATTTTAGTTTATCTTGCCAGTGATATACATTAGCGAAATCTATATATATTATTGATGTAGTTTTGTTGAAAATTTTTTCTAGTTCTTTGACGCGATGGGGGTATATTTGTGATAATAACTCTAATTTTTTAGTTCTGGGTTTAAACATTATATATTTACTTATACCATTTAAACCAGCGCTGCTGTTGCTATTTTGTCTCCATCCTTTTTGGATTTTATAAGTCTTACTCCTTTGGCTTGGCGGGAGTAGGTTGGAATTTCATTAAGGTTTATTTTTATTATCTGTCCCTTTTGGGTGCTTATAATAATTTTTTCACTTCCTCGGTTTAAGGCTACAAAAGCAACTGGCCCAGTTTTTTCATCAACGCTTATTGCTTTTATCCCCTTTCCTCCCCTGTGCTGGAGCTTGAATTCGGAAAGTTTAACCTTTTTTCCAATGCCATTTTCAGTTATTACAACTAGCTCTTTTTCCCAGTCTTCTTCTCCAAAAAGATCAGCTGAAACAACCTCGTCATCTTTGTCAAGCTCAATGCCTTTGACTCCTTTGGCTGAGCGGCCCATTGGCCTTACCTCTTTGCTGGCAAAGGTTATAGCTTTTCCCTTTTTGGAAAAGAGCATTATGTTAGCATTATCCTCTCCTATAAGCACCCAGCGCAGCTCATCGCCTGCTTCAAGCCTTATTGCAATTATTCCACTGCTTTTTATGTTCTTAAACTCCTCAAAGGAAGTTCTTTTTACAGTGCCATTTTTGGTGATAAAAACAAGGTGTTTTTGTCCATCACTCTCCCCTACCCTATAAGTTATTGCTACACTAACTTTCTCATCCGATTTGAGGTTTAAAAAGTTCACTAAAGCCTTTCCTTTTGATCTTTTTGAGGTTTCTGGAATTTCCCAGACGCGCAATTTAAACACCCTTCCTGTATTTGTGAAAAAGAGGACATAATCGTGCTCCTCACAAGATAAAATCTGGGAAAGCTGATCCTCGTCTTTCAAATCTATTCCAATAGTGCCTACTCCACCGCGTTTTTGAGCCTTAAAGCTGCCGCGGGGAAGTTTTTTGATATACCCCTGGGAAGTTAGCATCAGGATTACCTCACGGTTTTGAATAAGCTGTTCATCAGTTAGTTTTTCTGGTCTGTGGGCAAAGATTTTGGTTCTTCGCGCATCACCAAATTTTTCTTTCAAATACAAAAGCTCATCTTTGACAACCTTTAAAACTTTGAAAACATCTTTAAGCAGGCCTTCAAGATAAGCTATGGTTTCCTTGAGCATTAAAAGCTCGTCCTCAATTTTTGTTCTCTCCAAGGCAGTTAATCTTTTAAGCTGCATGTCAAGGATAGCTTGGGCTTGGATGTCAGTTAAACCAAAGCGTTCCATCAATCTTGTCTTTGCTGTAGGCTCATCCTTGGATTTTTTAATGATTTCAATGACCTCGTCAATATTGTCAAGCGCAATAAGAAGGCCTTCTAAAATATGGGCCCTGTGCTTGGCCTGGGCAAGCTCGTATTCTGAGCGGCGCCTGACAATTTCTATTCTGTGTCTTAAATACTCCTCGAGCGCCTGTTTTAAAGAGATTGTTTGAGGCACTCCGTTTACTAGGCACACAAAGTTTACTGGAAAGGTTGTTTGAAGCTCAGTGTATTTGTAAAGGTTGTTAAGAACTTTTTTGTAGGAGGCATCGCGTTTAAGCTCTATCACTATTCTTATTCCTTCCCTGTCTGATTCATCGCGCAGATCTGCTATTCCCACAATTTTTTTATCCATCACAAGTTTTGCTATTTTTGCAACCAGGCTTGCTTTGTTGACTTGATAAGGCAGCTCTTTTATCACAATAGCCCGCCTTGATTTTATTTGTTCCTCCTCTACCCTGCCCCTTACTAGGATTTTTCCTTTGCCTGTAAGATAGGCTTTTTTTATCTCCTCCAACCCGTAGATTGCACCAGCAGTTGGAAAGTCAGGGCCTTTGATAAACTGCATTATTTCGTCTAAATTAACTGAAAAGGCGAGTTTTTCAGCTTCAGAAGGAGGGATAATTGCTTTTTCTTTTTCAAATTCTTCAGCAATCTTTGCTTTGTCAATCATAAAAACAAGCGCGTCAACCACTTCTGAGAGGTTGTGAGGTGGGATTTTGGTAGCCATTCCTACAGCTATACCTTCAGCACCCATAAGAAGGAGGTTTGGAAGCTTGGCCGGAAGGTAAAGAGGTTCTTTGAGCGTGCCGTCAAAGTTGTCAACCCATTCAACAGTGTTCTTTTCAATGTCAGCAAGCATTTCTTCTGCTATGCGGGTAAGTTTTACCTCGGTGTATCGCATAGCAGCTGGTGGATCGCCATCAATTGAGCCAAAATTACCTTGGCCTTTAACCAAAGGATAGCGCATTGTAAAGGGCTGAGCCATTCTAACCAAAGCATCGTAAACTGGCACATCGCCATGGGGATGATATTTTCCTAAAACCTCGCCAACGACTTTAGCTGACTTTGCAAATTTACTAGTTGAAAAAAGCCTCATTTTGTACATTGCATAAAGGATTCTTCTTTGTACAGGTTTAAGACCATCGCGTACATCAGGCAAAGCCCGCGAGACTATAACGGACATTGCGTAGTTGAGATAGGAGGTCTTAAGCTCCTTTGTGATTTCTGCTGGTTGAATCCTACTCATAGTTAAAAAGTCAAAATTCAAAATTCAAAAATCAAAAGTACAACTCAAAAGTTAAAAGTTTAAAAGAAAAGTCACTTTTGACTTTTAACCTGTGCTTTTGATCTTTGACTTTTAACTTTTGACATTTTTATCTCGTTAATCTTTAATCGTCAATCGTTAATCGTGTTTAAAACAAGGTATCAACCTCGGAGGTTTCTTAATCAACCTCCGAGGTTTTTTGAACAACTTTAATTACTTTATCGCTTTCCCTATCTCCTCATACGCTCTTTCCTTTGATAAAAATTCTCTTGTTTTCACCCATTTCCCTGGCTCAAGCTCTTTGTAGTGATCAAAAAAATGCTTGATTTTTTGTTTTAAGCTATCCTCTAGATCTTTTACATCTTCAATATGGGCCATAAAGGGGTCGATCTTTTTGGTTGGTACAGCGATGATTTTTGTATCGATTCCTTCTTCATCTTCCATCTCAAGCATTCCAATAACACGGGTTGGTATAACCGTGCCCGGATAAAGGGTTTGGCTTGAGATGACTAAAACGTCAACAGGGTCTCCATCCTCTGCCTTTGTATTGGGGATAAAGCCGTAGTTGAAAGGAAACTGCATTGAGGTGTAAAGAAATCTGTCGGCAAAAATTGCGCCTGAGTCTTTGTCAAGTTCGTATTTAACTTGTGATCCCTGAGGGATTTCTACAACAACGTTTACCTCCTCAGGTGGATTTTTTCCAACAGCAATTTTTTTGATGTCCATAAGCTTTAAATAAAAAACTTATAATTTTAAATGTCAAGCTCTGCTAACTTTGCGTGGGAAATGATAAAGCGGCGCCTTGGCGGCACCTCTTCTCCCATAAGCATTGAAAATATTTTATCAGCC
>WFWI01000010.1 GCA_015491205.1 Candidatus Microgenomates bacterium
ATATTATACAATATGATATAATGTTATTTATGACTGAAACAGTTCCTAATGCACTCCCTGAAGTCAGCAGGGAAGAATGGGATTTTACTTTCAAGCAGAGCTTAGATTTAATAACAGCTCCTAGGGAGATTCGTTGGGGAGGAGGTGTATTTAGGCCAGCAGATGAAATAGCAGTGGATGATGTAATAGAAAGATTGTCTTATGAAGTAGAAGAACAAAAAGGTTTGAAGAGAAATGTGGTGACTGATATTTTAGACTTACTGGGTTCAAAGGGGTATTCTGAAGGTATTCGGCAAATTCAAGAGCTACTTGATCGTCTAACTGCCGAGCCGGCAAAGACAGAGGAGGAATTAAAAAATAATTTAAGCGGAAAGGTTGGAGATGAAGTGTTTCGCAGATTAGAGGAAGAAGGATTGGTTGATTTGCCCAATCTTTATCTAGCTTTGCAAGCTGCAGGAGTCAGGCTAGTGCAAGCAGCCTATCTAAGAGAGTTAGCAGAAAGAGAAGGATTACCAAGAAGAGAAATTTACACAGAGATAGATTTTGGAACTGGAAAAAGGGAGAAAATTAGCTTGGAGGGTACGTTTGAGAAAATTTTTGGAGGGAGAGGGTTTACTGTGGTTAAGGGAGAAGATGGCGGGAATATATTATTGGGGTATGGAGAGTTTTTGAGTGGATTAGGGGAGGTTTTAAGAGAAGGTTATACTGAAAGACTTGGTGGCAGAAAAGGTTTAGGAGATTATTTAAGCACAGTCGGAATTGAGCTTAGTGACGATAAGTTAAGAATTATTCAAGAAGTATGGAATAGCTATGAAAATAATGAAGAAATCTCACAAAAAGAGAGATTGGAAAGATTGGGTAAACTGCTTGAAATATTAACTGAAGAAAGAAGGAATGTAGAGGGTAGAGAGGTAGTAACGAATAAAGTAGATGAGATATTTGGGGCTAAAACACCAGAAAGATCAGTAATGCAGGATCTTAGGCTAGCACAAGCTTATATAAATGCAGTGTTGCCACCAGATGTAAGACTTAAACTAGCAGAACTTGAGCTTAACAAAGATCCTCGCTTAATTTCAGAAAGAAGAAAAGTCTACAAAGCCTTTTTGATGGCATTTAATGTAAAACCAACGCAAGGGGAGGTAAAGATAGGGGATGAAGAAAGGGAAGAGGTATTAAAGCTTGCCTCTAGGATAAGGGATAGGCTCTACCAGGAAAGAGAGGGTGGAAGGGTTTTGGCGCGGATGAATTTAAAAGAAGCTAACAGAGTAGCTCTTGAGGAGCAGCTAAGAGCGCTGGGAGCTGAGGTTAATATTTCAGATGAAGTTTGGAATAACTTGGAGGAAGAGTTGTTAAAAGGAAAAAAAAGCGTTGAAGATGTAATTAAAGGACTGACTGGAAAGGATATAAATTTAGAATCTATTTCTGAGGAAGATAAAAAGAAATTAGCAGAGTACATCTTGGCAGAAAGGCTGCGCACAATCAAAGCTCTTGGAAGGGTGGAGAGGAAGTATGATTTGAAAATAGAAAACTTGGGAGGGTTAACAAGCGTGGCTAATCTAGGGATGGCTTTGAAGGGCATAGAATTTTTATACAGACGCTCCCTACTTGAGCTTCCTGAGTGGTTAAAAGATGTTAAATTAAAAAGGCTTGTATTTGAGCAGTTGAGAAGGGGGGATGAGGATAAAGTGGAGAAGCAGTTAAGAGGACTACTTCAGAAACTAGCTGAGAAAAAAGAGGGAGGAGAAGGATCGGAGGGAAAGTCAGGAGAAAACAAGAGCGGCAAAACGGTATTAGAAGAAAAGGCTGCAGAAGAGTCAGATGCAGAGGAGAAAGAAATGAAGAAGTTGAAGGAAGAATTGGAAAAATTGCAAAAAGAGTATGAAGAAGTGGATAGAATATGGCAAACACAAAGCGAAGAGAGGAGAAAGGTAAGAAAGTCACTAAGGGAGCTTAGGGAAGAGATTAATGCTTTAGCCCAGCAGATATATATGCGGGCAGTTGGTGAAGGAGCTTTGCGCAATGTCGTAAACCTTACTAGTAAGGACAATACAACAGCTATTATTTACGAATCAAGAACTGGTAAGAAAATAAATTTGTTGGATGAGCAGGAAGGGTTAGTAGGGTTTGAGTTTGAATTTAAATGGAAGAGGAGTAGAGAAAGTGGGAAAAGTAGAGAAAAAAGGTCAACCTTTTACCTCCCAAGAGAGGCCATACTTTTTTCTCCTAAGCTTGCAAAGGAGCTTATGAGATTATTGGAGATAGAAAAAGAACTTATGCGCCATCAAGTGTTAGAGTTAGATCGGAAGAGGAGGAAATTAAGAGCTAGGATTAGAAGACTAGGAAAGAGAGTTGGGGGGTTACAATTAGAATCTGTTAGTGTAGAAGAGAAAGAAAAGCCTTCTTTGTCTGTATTATCTGATTCTTCTTCTAATGCTTTGCCAAAGCCGCAGGAAGAAGAGTTTTATCCACTCGTGCGTGTAGAGCGGCGCGGTTTTAGAGAAATATATGAAGAGGCTGAAAAGGCTGCAGAAGTAGAGGAGTTAAAAAAACGGCAACCTTCTCCGCGTGCACTACCAAAGCCTGAAGAAATAGATGCGTCAGTTCAAGAAGAGCGCAGAGAAGGAGGCAGTCATGGATTGCTTGAAAGTGAGGCTGAAATTAGTGCAGGGTTTACAGAACAGCCTGAAGGAGAGCAAGAGGTTACTAAAAAGTCAGAAAGATTTGCTCGATGGAGGAAAATATTGAGTAGAGCGAAGGTGCTAGGAAGGAGAGGAGTTGAGAAAGGAAAGGAACTGGGAAAAAGAATAATAAGAGAAGTTAAGGGTGGATTCAGTAGTTTGATAGTAGAAAGAACAAAAAGAGGCGGAGAGGCAAAAGAGAGGCGGCAGGTTGTGGGAAGTGTAAGGTTTGAGGGAGAAGGTGAAAATAGAAGGGCTATTGTGGAGTTTAGGAAAGGCAGAGGAAGGAATGAATTACTTATTTTTGCTCCAGATGTAAATGCTTTAAAAAGACATGATTTAACCGGTAATTCTGTTGTAATTGATGAACAAATTATAGGAAGCTTAGCATCCGTTTTATCTAATTCTGGAGTAAAGTTTGATGAAAATGGAGTTATAATATTGGGGGTTGTAGACGGTAAATTAAGAGGAATAACATTATATACAGATGAGGGAGCAAGAGTCATTAATGACGAGGGAATTATCAAAAGTTTAGAAGGCAAAATCCAAATTAAACCATTAGAGTCAAGGGCTTAGGTTTTCCTTAAATGAGATAAATAATCGAAATCTTCTTCTAAATTTTAGCAATTCTTCCTTTTCTAAAGCACTAAGATTTTTTGTAAACGGTTCTAAAAATTTGATAATGTCCAAAAATTGGATATTTGTTGCATGCGTTTTAAAAATATTCTACAATAATTAATATGCCAGAGGGAGGAGAGGGATTAGCACCTCGCGAAGCTTTAGAAGGACAGAGCTACCTTCTCTCAGAAGGTTTTGCTGGTGTACAGGAAAACTCTCCCTCCTTTGCCCTTGTTTTGGGAGCAGATAAGCCACAATATGCGCTAGGGTCAATTGGGCTACCTGAGGCGAAAGTTGAGGAATTTAAGCAAATGTTACAAAATTTGCAAGATCAGCTTAAAAATGAAGGATTTGTTGGCATGATGCTGGATTTTACTTTAAAAGAGGGACAAGAGTTTGATGAAAAAGCTTTGCAACAACTTTTAGAATTAGAAATTGTAAGAGGCGTTTTAGAAGAAAATGTAGACGAAAAAGTTTATTCTAAAGAGTCTCCCTATGCCTCATTTTCTTTAGTGTTGGTCGATTCCAGTGGCAAATTGCGCGCCTATTGTAAAAACAGGCGTTTAGTGGCAGTTGACAATAAGGGCAATGTCACAACAATAGTTGAAGAGGGAGGGAAGAATGAGGGGAATTATCAGGGGGATATTCCAGGGTTGAGGGAAGGAGGCGTGAAGATTCTAGCTGTTGACAGTGAGCTTTCGAATAAAGAGATAGAGGATATTTTAAGTACTGAGGGTAGAGAAAAAGGGGTTAAAGAGATAGGCGGGGAGCTACTTAAACACAAGTATGAAGGCGATAAAGAACCTTCTGTTGTCTCAGGAGCCCAGGTTGAAAAAGGAGAGGAAGAAAAACCAAAAGAAGGAAAGGAGGTGGAAAGGTTGAAAAGAGCTATAGAAGAGAGGCAAACTCATAAGTTCCCTTATTTTGTTGATTTGGGAGAGTATATAACTATTAAAGAGTTACACAAATACCCAAACGTACAGGAAGGCTATAATATAGCAGGATCTTTGATTGAAGCTGCAAAAGGGTATATTCAAAGAAAGCAAGGCGAAACTGAGGAGGAGTATACCTTAAGAGTCGCCAAGCAGCTGGCTGAAAAGTTGCGCTGGTGGGGAGATTCTATTGACGAAGGAGGACCTTTAGTGGAGCTGATAATCGAAAACGTAGATCCGGGTGGTCTAGCGCCTTTTGTTTTAATGGGCCTTGAAGCTCACATAATACAGAATCAGATGGAGAGGAATCGAAGGGAATATGAAGAGCACATGTCTTTATTGAGAGGAAGGGAAAGACGGAGGGTAAAGACAGAGGTGACATATCAAGGAGGTGCTTATTTGGAGGGGGGGTTGGATGATGTGTTTGAATTAGTTGAGGAAGAGGGAAGGAGAAAGAGAAGGATGAAGGAGATGCCTAAGAAAGACTTATATGCTTTTGCTATAGTTGCAGATAACCTGCTTGATGTTGAAGATTTAATAGATTTAGAGAAAACAGGGGATGACGAAAAGGCAAAGACTTTTAGAGACAAAATGGATGATCTTTTGAAGACAATACGAGATAAAAATGCAACTTGGGAGGAGAAAACACAGGCTTCAATGAAATTAGTGGGTTTAAGAAGAAGGTTTTATGAATTGGTTGAAAGGGCGTTGAAAGAATATATTTCCTCAAGTGGCAATATAGATATTATTGGAACAAGACTTAATGCGGGAGCCAGCACGCACGATAAAGTGATTCTTAATATGATTAATAAGTTGGCTGAGATGAGTAGGAAGGTAAGAAAAGAGGGGATAGGTAGCGTATTAAATAACGAAACGTGGAGAGGGGCTCATCTAGGAGAGATGGAAGGATTGTTTGAGAGTGATACTCCCAATCTTTTTACTTATGCCTTGAAAGGCGCAGATTTGATGTTAAGAAGGATATCATATGTACCCGAAGGAGTAGAGCCTGTTGATGATAAGATATATTACAAGAAATTTGTGCAAGGAGGTGAAGGTTTGAAAAAGGTGACTTCTGCCCGAAAAGAGTCTTTACCTGAAAGAGAGAAGGGAGAGAGATCAAAGCAAAAAGAAGAGCCGCCTGGTCTGAAACCTGCAGAGGTTGCAGTTGAAGCCCCTTCTGAGCAAGAGAAGAAAAAGGAGGAAAGGGAAGCTGTCGAGCCACCACCTCCTGCTCCTGCCAAAGGGGAAACTCAGCCTCAAAAAGAGCTAGAACCACAGCCGGTCCCAAAAGAGTTGGAGCCTCCCCCTGAGCCTTCGCCTGCGCCCCAACCTGAACAGTTACCGCCGCAAGAGTTTAACATAGTTTTTGCAGTAGATCCAACTCAAATTAGCAAGGAAGTAAATGCAGGCGTGGATTTTCAAATGAGGCTGCAGCAAGAGGAGGATGGAGGGCTATTGAGTCTTCCGCGAAAGATAATAAAAGGCTTCTGGCAAAGGACGTTGGCCGAGCCGGTGTTTAGGGAGAGGGAAAGAAGATGGAGGTTGAGGGTTATGGAAAAGACAGGGCTTACCCATCTACCAAACGAGCTGGTGAAGAGGGCTTTAGAAGAAGGTCAAGAGCGAAGGAAGCAGCATGGATTCTTCAGACGGCACATTGTTGATCGGGTGCGCAACGCTTTTGCCAGTGTTTTTGGCTTCCACACAGTTGAACAAGTTGAAGCTCAAGAATGGCTGGAGAAGCAAGTTGAGGCTGCAAAAGGAGGAGGGAAACCAGAAGATGCCCTTGTTAGAGAGGTGTTGGAGGGCAGTTTTAAAGAGCGGGAGGCTTTAGCTGAAAGATATGAGAGGGCAGAGGAGATGCTAAATAGAGAGATATCTCCAGGAACAAGAGAAAGGTTGGAGCATGGGGAGTATATAAGAAGGGTAAATGAACAAGCAGATAAGATTTTAAAGGAAAGATTTGTTGAAATATTCGGAGATTATCTGGCAAGCGGGGAGGAAAGGAAAAAACGGGAAGCAATGGCAAAATTAGAGAATTATCTAAGAGGTAGGGGAAATAATAGTTTAGCAGAGGATTTGAAAGAAGCAGGCATTGATCCCCGGGTGGCAGAGATCTTAAGCTCGCGTTTTGCAGTAATAGGTTCCAATATGGCAAAAGTTGCCGATATATTAAGAGAAAACGCCCAAACCTATTTTGGAGAAAGTAGTGTAGATAAATCAGCTTGGGAAAAAGCAATTTTGGGAACAGAGAAAGAGGAGCCGAAGGTAAACCTTAAATTTTACGTTGTTACAAATGCAGAGCTTTCTTTTGGTGGGCCCGAGGAAAGAGGTAAGTTAAGAGAAAGAGTTCTTGATAAGCTAAGATTAAGAAGGGAGGAGGAAAGGGTTCCATTTGTGGCAGGCACAGGAGTGATTGACAAATTTGTCGGAAGATATGGAACGAGGCTTTTAGCTTCTTTGGGAGTGAATGAGCTAACCGCAGCTGCAATAGCTGGGTATTTAGCATCCACTTTAGGGTCTTTAACTCCAACAAGCAGTCAAAAAGCCAAGCTTTTGGCAGGCTTTGCAGCTCCGGTTGTTGGAGTAGGAGTGGCTGGAGTTACGCTTCCTTTTTCGCCTGTTTTTGCTGGAGCTGCAGCAGCTGGAGCTTTTGCAGCTTTAAGGGAAAGGAGAAGGATAAAAGAGCAGGTAAAGGCAGTTGAGAGAGAAAGATCTTTTGGAGTCGATCTTTCCCAGCAGAGCAAAGGGTTTTTGGCAAAACTTTTGGGAATATCCACAAGGAAGGAGCTTGAAAGATATACAGTTGATCAGAAGAAAATAACTGAGATTATAGGCCAAGTGAAAGATCTTTTTGAAGAAGTAAAGGGTGAGGAAGGAAGAACCGTTGGGTTGAAGTTAAAAGAGAGTATAGATTCTGAAGCTTTACATAATGCAATAGCTTCATTGGCAGAGTATGAGGCAAGGTTAAGGCTAGCAAGGGAGACAGGGAGAAGATTTCTAATCTTTGATGGACAGCTTTCAGAGAGCCAGCAGATGGCGTTTTTGCAAAATTTGAAGATTGAGCTTTTGACGCGGTTGTATAGGAATCCTCAAATAATAAATGTTTCCTCTCCAGAGGAGGTTAGAAATTGGTTTTCTACTTTGGTTGATCTTTATGCATATAATTTAAGATCTGGAGAGCAAAACTTAGCCTTAATTCTTTATAAAACAGGTCATCAGGTTTCAGAAGAAGAGAAGGCTCGATTTGAGCCCTATCTGAAAAACCTTGTTGAGAAAGAAAAATCTTTGAGAGCCCGCAATAGAGCTTTAAACTGGTTTAGAACGCGCCGGTCTATAAGGAGGGGGTTGACAGTGTTTGCTACAGGTATAGCAGTAGGGGAGGCAGTGCAGGAGTTAAAACACTTGGCCTTAGGTGAGGAGCCTGGCATTCTGGGATGGGTTAGGGATAGATACTTTCCTCAACAACCAAAAGTTTCTGCACCTCAACCAGCAGCTCCTCAGCCTCCAGGAGTTAAACCTGCAGGATTTGAAGTGGTTGTTGAGCCGAATAAAGGAATTAAGGGAATAGTTGAGGTGGATGCTAATAATAATGGTCTTGTTGATCAGGTGAAGATAGAACTAGGCGGAGGAAAAAGTGAGGTAATAAATCTTGATGGAGAATATGATCTTTCAAACCCATTTGGTCAGCAGGAGGTACTGCATAAAGTTAAAGAGGAGTTGTTGCAAGAGTATAAAGATAAATTGGATGTAACAGAGGTAAATCTTACTATTGAATCATCTCAAACGGTCTTAAATGAAAAAATTGGGGATACAGAGCTTATTGTAAACGGCCTGGAGTGGTTGAGGTTTGTTAAATCAGGAGATGAAATAACTGGTGTAGAGATCATTGATCCTTCTAATGAACAGAACATTTTAGGAGAGTATAGTTTTGAAGAACCTATACAACTTGATGGAAATGTAGCGGAAGAGTTAAAGGAAAAACTTGCAGAGTTAGGCTTTAAGGTTTCAGAAAATAGAGAGGGGCTTTATGAATATAAGCCTTCAAATGAGGTATTTGAAAAATTAGTTCACAAGGTAGCAAGGCGCGAGTGGTACACTTACGATACACCGGATTCTGACTTCAACGAGCTGCTTTTGAAGACATATGCATTAGAAGATGGGAAGGTTGTTATAGACTTTAGTGAGATGGGAAAGTCTTCAGCCCATGGACTTCCTGAAATAGATGTTGGTCAGGTCATAAAAAGCTCTGATTACCAGAGTGGAAAAGACTTAGATCATGTTTTTGGAATATATATTTCGCCCAAGGGAGAGATGAATGAAGGTATATTAATCCCAGATGGAGTTGATGGGGAGTGGGATGGGAGAGTAGTTTTGGATCCTAAAAGTGAAAGAGTAATTGAATTGGGAGGTGTAAAAATTAAGGAAAAAGAGCTTTACAAATTATTAGTTAATGGCAAAGCACTGAGAAATGCTTTGGAAGATGAGCGTGCTTTAAAGGTTTCGCTTAAAGGCTTGGGAAGAGCAAAAGATATTGCTACAGAGCTTATTGGTCATCCTTACGTTTGGAGGGTGAAGGGGAGAGAGGGATTTATAAGCGTTGGTTGGTTGAGAAAGGTTAATGGGGAAGAAAGATTTGCTTCTTTTGCTACGATACGTGCAAAAAGTGATTTGTACGAGTATGTTATAAGACTGGAAAGAGGAGAGCAAGTGACGCTCAAAATTGAAAAGCCTCCATTTACATCTTGGATACAAAAGCTTAGGGTAGAAGTTGAAGAAGAAGCTCAGCTGCCAACTCCTCCTCCAGAGTTGAAGCGCGTTCCAGAGGAAAGGAATTATACTGCTTTAAACATACCTTTGCTTTACAGGAGTTATCCTGAGTTTGCAGGAGCAACTAGAGGAAGGACGCCGAGTTATCCTCAGGTTATAAAGTCTGCACCCGCAACTGTTAAGACATCTTCACAATCTTCTTCTCAATCAACCCCTGTCAGAAGAGAGGAAAGTGGAGCTAGTGTTATTTTAGAAGAAGTCTTAAAGCTTGCTAAGGAGGATTTGAGCGACAAGGAGAAAAAAGTTTATGACGAGTTAGAATCTATTATCCGACAACTAAGGGAAGCTTTAGGCAAAGGTGAGGAGAGTATAAAGGAAATTAAACAGCAATTAATAGAAAAAGTGGAAGAAATATTAAGCAGAGTAGGAAAAGAAGTAGATCAGGAGGAGGTTAATAAAATTGTTGAGGAGATTATAAGGAGATTGGAAATAAAAAATAATGTGTAATATAGGTGAGAATTAATCTATTTTAACCGCCAAATACCCCCGTGCGAACTCGAGCATAGCCTTGGCTACTATTTCATCCATATTTGGAAGTTTTTGCCGGAAGAATTTTTGAAGCTCTTCATCTGTCGGGTTTTTATCAAGCAGATTGTTTAGCTCTTGCACGTCGCTATC
>WFWI01000011.1 GCA_015491205.1 Candidatus Microgenomates bacterium
ATTTTTATCAAAAGGAATTGTTTTTTCTATCTTTATTTCTTTTGTTTTGGGATAAATAGCAACCGTGGCTTTGTGAAAGAAATTCTCATGGCTATAGGCTAAAATTGGAAGGGAAAGAAATATTACAAGTAGGGGGATAAGTTTGAGCTTATGAATTGAAATTGTTTTGGAAAGATTAAGTAGGTTTGGAAATCTTAAAGATAATGAAGGAAGTGAAAAAGACGGTATATTTATTGATAGTTCTGTTTTCTCTTTTTCAAGATCTTCTTCAGAAGGAGCAAAACCTAGAGGTAGGTTTTCTTCTACTTTAGGTTCTTTTTCAGTTGTTTGTTTTGCAGGTTGTTTCAATTCTTGAGCAAAAGTTTTTATTAAATTGTTGTTAATTTTCTCTTGGCTTAGAAGCTTAACTTCTGGGTGATGAAGAAAAAGATCTTTTGGCCACCTAGTTTTTTCCACTTTTTCTATTTCCTCTTCTCTTTCTTCACAAAAGTTAAGAAAATAAATTTTGGCTGGTAGAGGTTTCTCTGATAAGCTAGCAAGAAGTTCTATAAGATCTTGTTCAAAGTTATCAGTAAGAGCTTTAGTAAAAGTTTTTTGGACTCTTCCTCCCTTTGAAATTGTTGTGCTTATTGATGTTTTTTCTACTTCAATTACAAGCGCATTTAGAGGAAACTCTTGTTTTTTGCTTAGATAGTTGACAATTGCTTCATAAGTTTCTATATACCCTATAGGCTCTAAGCCAGTACTTTTGAATACCCGTGTAAAAACTTCTTTATATTCAACCTTTAATGTGTTGGTTTTTGTTTCAAGGTAGTGGTGAGTGAGGAAAAGGATTAATTTGTTTGTCTCTTTTTCTTTTCTAAGCAATTCTTTTAGCTGGTTTTCCAAGTTTTGGAAGTCAGTGAAATAAAAATGATTTTTTCTGATTACTACGGGATCGGCATCACTTATTTGTACCAAAGTTAAGAGAGCATTTGATTGGGTAAGCAGTAGAGTATAGTACATCTCTTTTTTTGCCATATTATTTATTCTATATTATATTTTTTGAAAACTTGTTCAATTCCTTTTTGAGCAGTATTAACTGCATCTTGATAGTCAACACCCTGAGCGGCTGCATTTATAGCGTTTTCCAAGTATTGGATTATTTCATCATTTAAGCCATTGTCATAAGTTCTTGATATTCCATAGGTACTTATAAAATATTCTGCTTGTTTTGCTATTGCAGAAAGATAAGGATTTTGTAAAAGCTGAGGGGCAAGATCGATTCTTGAATAGGGAGCTCCAAAAAGACGGATTTTTGCTTGGTTTTCATAAAGGGTTGTTAAATTCTCTTTTTTGGAAAGCCACTGTAAAAATTTCCAGGCTTCTTTTTGATTTTTGCTTTGGCGTGAAACTCCCTCTACCCAATAGGAAGCAAGCGAAAGGGGTTTTGAACCTGGAATTTGGGGGACAGGAGCGGTTCTTACTTTAAGCTCTGGATTAAGGCTTTTGATTACTAATACTTCCCAGGAAGGAGCAATAATCATAGCCACTTTGCCTTGGGCAAAAGCTAGGATTGAATTGGGCATATTTTCATTCCAAATATCATCAGGGGGTTCTGCAAATTTTCTATAAGAAGCTAGAGTGTCAGCTCCATCAGCACTTCCTATTTTTTCAAGAGAAACACCGTTTTGATAAAGCATAAGAAGAAAGAGGTCAGAAAAATGCTCTACATTGCCAGCAGTTCCTATGGCCATGCCTGAAGTTATTATTTCACCTTTCTGGTTTTTTACAGTCGTTTTTTTAACTACATCAAGCACTTCTTCCCAAGAAGCAGGAGGAGTTTTTATACCTGCAGCATTGAGGATATCTTCATTATAAATAAGTACAAGGCCATCGATTTGAAGTGGAATGCCATAAATTTTTCCATCTATTATTAGATCTTTTTGTTGTACAGGGTAGAAGGTTTTTCTAAACTCTTTTTCAGAAACAACGTCAGCTGGAGCATAGCTTAATATTTGTTTTATCTCTGGTATCCAAGTATTGTGATAACGGAAAATATCTGGGCCTATACCTCTTTGTGAGCGAGCTAAAAGTTTTTCTCTATATCTGTCTTTTGCATCTTTAAGTTCATATTTTATTGTCACATGTGGATGTTCTTTCTGGTATTTTTCAATAAGCGGTTTCATAACTTGAGGAGGATCCCATAAACCCCAATATACTAGGGAGACAGGTTCTTTTGGCTTTGGTTTCAGGAATGTTCTTGCTAAGACAAAGAAGATGCCTGAAAATAGGAATACTGCTATTGCGATAATTAGGTATTTGCTTTTATTTTCTACATAGATTGGAGGAACTTCTTCTGTTATAGGTTGCCTAGTAGGAGGTGTTGCGGCTTCAGGAGTTGTTACATCAGGTGGAAGTTCTTCTGGCTGCAGATTAACCTGCTTATTTTCTTGAGGTTGATTTTGTTTATCTTCTTTTATATTATCCATATATAACCTTATGATAACAAAGAGTCTGAGGTTTTTGCTTGCTTTATTATCCGCAGCTGCACTAGTTTTTCTTGTCGATTTTTATCTTTCTAGATTTGTCTTTCAAGGAGAAAGTTTTCCAAACATTGTTTCCCAGAGGATGAGCTTTTCGGAAGAAGGCGTCTTAAGGGTAGTTTATCCTGACGGTGAGAGGGAATTTACAAAAAAAGAATTAAAAGTAAAGTATGACAATAGTGATTATAAAAAAGTTGTAAGAGCTGTTAGAGAAGAACCTTCAAAAATAATACTGAGATTAGGGTTGTATTTGGGGTTTTTTAGAGTTGAAGTTCCACCTAGGATTGTTTATGACAAGTCTCCTTTAGTCGAGTTTTTAAAAGAGATAAAGCCTAAATATAACGTGGAGCCAAAGGATGCTCGCTTTGTTTTCAAAGATGGCAAGGTAAAAGAAATTTCAGTAGAAAAGGAAGGAAGAAGAATAAATGAGGAAAAATTTTGGAAAGAAGTTGAGGAGAAGATTAGCAGGTGGTATGAAAATAAAGTGGTACAGGTTGATATAAAATTTAAAAAAGTTGAGCCAAAGATAAAACTTTCTCAAATCAATCAGTTTGGTATTGAAGGCCTTATTGGAGTAGGGTCATCTAGTTATAAAGGCTCTAGTTGGGAAAGAGAATATAATATAATCTTGGCTACGAAAAGAATTTCAGGAAATTTAGTTCCAAAAGGTGGAGTGTTTTCTTTTAACAAAGCGCTAGGTGAAGTTTCAGCTGCGACAGGGTATAAGGAGTCTTATGTAATAAGAGGCGGGAGGACTGTGCTTGATGCTGGTGGTGGGGTTTGTCAAGTATCAACAACACTTTTTAGAGCTATTTTGAATGCAGGCTTGCCTATTGTAGAAAGAAGAGCTCATTCTTATAGAGTGAGTTATTATGAACAAGACTCAAAACCTGGTTTTGATGCTACAGTTTACTCTCCTTATGTAGATCTTAAATTTAGAAATGATACGCCAGCTTCTGTTTTAGTCTTAGGTGAAGTAGATACGAAAAACAAAAAAGTTTATTTTTATCTCTATGGCAAAAAAGATAATAGAAAAGTATTTTTAAGTAAAGTTAGGATTTTTGATGTTGTTCCTGCGCCTGAGCCTTTGTATATTGAGGATTCAACTCTACCACCAGGAGTTGTAAAGCAAATAGATTTTGCAGCACCTGGAGCAAAAGTGTATTTTGACTACAAGGTATTAAAGGATGGGAAGACCATTTTCCAAAAAACCTTCAAATCAATCTACCGCCCCTGGCAAGCAGTGTATCTTGTAGGAAAAAGTTAAATAACCAATAATCAATGATCAATGACCAAACAAATTTCAATTACCAAATTTCCAAAATTCCAAACAAATAAATTTTGGTCATTTGAACATTTGAATTTTGATATTGTTTGGTTATTGGAATTTGGTAATTGGTTATTTTCGATTTTTTCTATCTACTAGCTACCAACTACTGACTACTCGCTACTATTTTATCTGAACCACATCGCCCTGCCAATTTTGTAGTTTAGCTTTTTTATTTTTCTCTCACCAATAATTTTTGCTGGCACTCCGCCGACAATAGCATAGGGAGGAACATCTTTTGTGACCACTGCTCCAGCTGCGACAACTGCTCCTTTTCCAATCTTCACCCCCGGTAAGATAATTGCACGGGGGCCAATGAAAACATAGTCTTCAATTATTACTTCCCCAAAGGATGGGCTGAAATTTGGATCGTTAATATCGTGCTCTGCGTTGTAGATCATAACTTGCGAGGCAATATCAACGTGGTTTCCAATTTTAAGCTTTGCCCTGCCGTCGAGCACGGCAAACTCGCCGATTATTGTATCCTCTCCTATTTCAATGTTTTTTGGGTTGTAAAATCGCGCATACATGTGGATTACAGATCCTTTGCCAATTTTTATGCCAGAGAGTCTGTAAACAAACCTTCTGAATTCATGACAGGGAACTTTGCCTGCAAGGTGCAGAAGATAAACTTTAAACTCTAAAAGAATAGCTTTTATCCTATCTATAGCTTTTTGAAGCACTTCTTTAAAAGTTAGGGTTTTTCCTGTTCTGTCTTTTATCTTTATCATGAACTTTAACAATTTTATCACAAAACTCCATTTTCTTTAAAACTATAATACTCCTGACCTCCAATAATCACATGATCAACAAGAGGGATTTTCAGCATTTCGCTTAGTTTTTTTAGCTTTTTGGTAATTTCTATGTCATCTTGGGAAGGAGTAGGGTCGCCAGATGGGTGATTGTGGACGATTATAAAAGAGGCAGCTGTGTTTTTTATGGCAGAATAGAAGATTTCGCGCGGGTGGGCAAGGCTAGTGTCAAGCGAGCCGACAGAGATAGTCTCTATTGCAACAACTTTTGATCTTGTATCAAGGCAGATTATTTTGAAAAACTCCTTTTTCTTTTTAGAAAGTTCTGGTTCTAGAAGGTCAAAAACCTGTCTTGGTGTAGTAATTTTTATCTCAGGCTTTTCCCTGGTATTTAAAGCCCTCTCTCCCAAAGCCAGAGCTGCTTTTATCTTGCAAGCTGTCGCAAACCCTATACCTTCTACCTTTTGAAGCTCAGAAATTGAGGCTTCTTTAAGTTTTTGTAAATTTCCAAAGCGGGCCAAAAGCTCCTGGGCTAGGGTTAACACGTTTTTGCCTTTTCTACCTTTTTCTATAATAAGCGCTAAAAGCTCTTGCAACGATAAACTCTCCACTCCATATTTTTTAAGTCTTTCCCTTGGCCTTTCATCCTGTGGTAGATCACGTAGAGTGTAGGGCATATTATAATTTTAATATGAAAGTGAAAAAACTTTTGGCAATAGGGATAATTATTTTGCTTGTATTAGTTATAGTCTCTAGGTTGGGAAGTTCAAAAAAAGAGAAAAGTAAAATTATAGTTGAAGAATGCCCTAATTATCCTCCTAAAGTAGAGAGAATAGCTGATGCTACAGGAAGAGTCTGGGAAAGGGTAAAAAAATCTGAAAATTTTTCTCCAGACCAGGAGGTTGATCTCGGATATTTTAAGGTAAAGGCCAACTTTAGCGTAAAAAAAGAATATAAATGGCAAGATTATCTTGTGAAAGCAAAATGTCCAAATTTAATCGTTGAGTTTGAAATAGAAAAAACTTCACTTGTAAAATCAACAGAAAGAACCAATCCTCTTTTTTTAGCAGCTGTAAAAGAATATCCCCCTCAAGTAGGCTTTTTTGCAATATTTGAAAAGTACTTTTACATAAGGGGGTGTGAGATAATAGAGGGAAGAATGGGATTTGACAAAGATGCTCCGATAGGGTCAAAAGTAAAAGGAGTATGCAAAATTCCTTTCCGACCCGAGTGGGGGAAAGAAAGGTATCTGGTCCTGGAGCTTTATCAGCCAATAAAAGGAGGATCAGCCCTTCTTCCAGTTTTGCCTATAAATAAGAAAAAGGTGTTGAAGTATTACAAGAGTGAGTTTTAAGGATTTTGTTGTCTTTAAAGCGAATTTTGTTATACTTAAAAATAAAATGCTTCAAAAAAAGAATATCTTAAAGTACATAGTTATTGGAGGAGGTTTATTAATTTTTTTGGGTTTGCTTCCCAATTTAATGCCTTTCTACACTGTCCGCTACGGGCAAGCAGGGATAGTTACGCGTTTTGGCAAGATAGTTAGAGTTTCAAAGCCGGGTTTTCACCTTAAAATTCCTATTATTGAAAAAGTAGAATACTACACTACTCAAAAAATAATATATGAAACAAGTGAGAATCCTCAAAGCTCAAGGGCAGATTATACAGACTACCCTGTGGATACCTCCACAAAAGATGGTCAGCAAATAAAGATTCGTTACACAATAAGGTTTAGAATCAATCCAGATAAAGTAAGGTGGGTGGCAGAGAATATTGGAAAAGAAGAGCAGGTAGTGGAGAGGGTTGTGAAAGCAGATTCGCGCTCAGTTGTGCGCAATATTGCCCGTGAGTTTACAGCCCAAGAGCTCTACACAGGAAATGTTTTTAAGTTTCAGGATAGGGTTGAGAAAATATTAAAGAAGAGTTTTGAGAATAACGGACTTATTTTAGATGAATTTTTGACAAGACAGATAAAGTTTAGCCAAGAATACGTTTCTGCTGTAGAGCAAAAACAGATTGAAAAGGAGAAAATTAAAACAGAGGAATATAGAGCTCAACAAGAAGAGTTTAGAAAACAGCAGAGAATAACAAGAGCCGAAGGAGAAGCTAAAGCTCAAGAAATATTAAGAAGAACAATTGATCCTCTTGTTTTACAAAAAATGGCAATAGAAAAGTGGGATGGTAGGCTCCCCACTTATATGGGTGATAAAGCGGTTCCTTTTTTGAATATAAGGTGAATCTGCCATACTTTATGTGTATTATAGATAAATACCCAACTCTTGATAAAAGACCGTAGACTAAACGTGATCCCCAAAGATAAATTTTTTTATAATAACTACAATATGCAACTTAGGTTCACAGGAAATTGGTATATTGATGTAGGGATTTTGGGATTTATAAATCTATTCTCAGAAGCTGATTTATCTCTTGAAGGTTTATTAGAGGAATCTCCTGAAAAAATCAAAAAGAAATTTTTGATACTATATCTCACCAAGATCATAGGAGATCAGATAAGGAACAATTTAGGAAGAAAAAAGCAGGAAAATGAATATAAAGAATTTATCAGTATTTATCGCAAGCGGAGAAAGTATATAGTGAATAGTATAAACAATTTGGTAAGTAAGTCTTATGCTGAGATAGTTGATTTCGTA
>WFWI01000012.1 GCA_015491205.1 Candidatus Microgenomates bacterium
GCTGTAGAATGTAAGCTTTCTGTAGATGAAAAGGAGATAAGAAAATACAAAAAGCTAGTAGGAAACTTGGGGCTCAAAAACCTTTACTTTGCAACCTATAATTACAAAAATTTTTACCACAATTACCCAGAAATTAAGCCTGGTTTTGTCTTATAATTTTTTTATGAAAAAAATTGTTTTTTTTGGCTCACCCTTTTTTTCCGCCTATCTTTTGCAAAAGCTTTCCCAGGAAAATTTTAAAATCCTTGCTGTAATCACCCAAAAGGCAAAGCCTGTTGGCAGAAAAAAGAAAATTACTCCAACGAGCGTGAAAAAAACAGCTTTAAACCTAAAACTTCCTGTTTTTGAGTTTGAGGCTTGGGATAGCTCCATTAAAAAAGTTTTGAAAAGCGCAGATTGGGCTGTTGTCTACTCCTTTGGCCAGATTATTCCAAAAGAAGTTTTGGAATGGCCGCGCTTTGGGTTTTTAAACCTTCATCCTTCTCTACTTCCCAAATACCGCGGAGCTGCGCCAGTTGTTTACCCCTTGGCCCTGGGAGAGAAACAAACAGGCATGACAATTATTAAAATGGATGAAAAACTCGATCACGGCCCGATCCTTTTTCAAGCAAAAACCGAGATTTTAAAGGAGGAGAGCCGTGATGATCTTTACCTTAAGCTTACTGAGATTGGCTTTGAAGGTCTTAAAAAAATTTTAATTGCTGATCCTAAAAAGCTTATCCTAAAGCCTCAAAATCATAAAGAAGCTACTTACACCCGCACCCTTTCCCGGGAAGATGGGTATATGAAATGGAAAAGCATCCTTGCACTGTCAAAAGGAAACTCAATAAACCAGTTTGAACTCCCTCGATTTTTACGGGAATACCTTAAAAAATATCTTTCTCCAGAGCCTCAAATTACCCTTTACAACCTTTACCGCGCCCTCCATCCCTGGCCAGGCCTCTGGAGCTATGTAAAGGTAGCTGGAAAGGAAAAACGAATTAAGATTTTGGAAGTTGATCCTCAAAACAAAATTAAAATCGTTCAGCTTGAAGGAAAAAAACCAGTGGATTTTGAAAACTTTCTGAAAACAGCACCAGTGGAGAGTTAGTAGCAAGTATTAAGTATCTAGTATTTTGTATATTGGATCTAAATTGTTTTAAAGACTTACAAGATGATCCTAAATGTTAAAACCTAAATCTTAAAGTTGATCTTAAATCTTAAAAGTTGGAAAGAGGTCGGGAGGTTGGAAAGTTTGAAGGTGGAAAGGTAGGAAGGTAAAGAAGTTTTAACATTTAAGATCAGTTTTAGGATTTAAGATTTTGGTTTTAAGATAAAAGACTTCTTAGACTTGCCTCAAAATAATTCCTTTAGAATTTTGGTAAGTGGTGTTTGGTGCTTTTTCTTTTAGCACTTACTTGACAAATCTGCTAACTTGCTTTACAATGAAGCATTATGCGAATGTACTACGAACCACCTCAACAGCAAAAAAGCGCTCTGGAGGAATTTACAGTAAATTTAACTGCCCTTGCCCGTCAGGGCAAGCTTGATCCTGTAATTGGAAGGGATGAGGAAATAAGACGAGTAATGCAAATTTTATCACGAAGAACTAAAAACAATCCTGTTCTCTTAGGAGACCCCGGTGTGGGAAAAACTGCGATTGTAGAGGGTCTGGCTCAAAGAATAGCTAATGGCGATGTGCCTGATATTTTAAAAAACAAGGAAATTTTAGCGCTTGATTTAGCCTCCTTAATTGCAGGCTCAGCCTACAGAGGCGAGTTTGAAAAAAGAATCAAAAACCTTCTAAAAGAGATTGAAAAAGGAGAGGGAAAATACATTCTTTTTATTGATGAGCTTCACACCTTGGTTGGAGCAGGTTCAGCAGAAGGAGCAGTTGATGCAGCAAATATTTTAAAACCACCCTTGGCAAGAGGGCTCTTGCGCGCCATCGGTGCGACAACTGTAAAAGAATACCGGCAATATATTGAAAAGGATCCAGCTCTCGAGCGAAGATTTCAACCTGTTTATGTAGATGAGCCTTCACCTGAGGATACAATTGCAATATTACGAGGAATAAAGGAAAAATATGAAGTTCATCATGGTATCAAGATTTCAGACGATGCTTTAATTGCAGCAGTTAACTTGTCAGTTCGCTATATAACAGACCGCTATCTTCCAGACAAAGCCATTGACCTTATCGACGAGGCTGCCTCTGCTGTAAAAATTGAGGTTGAATCAATGCCAGCAGAACTTGATGCAATAAAAAGAAAAATTACCCAGCTTGAAATAGAGCTTGCAGCTTTAAAAAAAGAAAAGGGCTTGGAGACAAGGAAGAAACAACTAGAGGAAGAAAAGAAGAAATTAGAGAAAAAATTTGAAGAACTAAAACAAACTTGGGAAGAGCAAAAAAGAATTATTTCAGAACTACAACGTTTGAGAGTCGAAAGAGATAAACTTCAAACCGAACTTGAGAAAGCAGAAAGAGAAGCACTTCTTGACAAAGCAGCTGAGATAAAATACGGCAAGCTTCCCCAGGTTGAGAAAAGACTCAAAGAACTTGAGGAAAAATGGAACTCTATTCCTGCAGAAAAAAGACTTCTAAAAGAGCAAGTTACAGAGGAAGATGTTGCCAAAATAGTCTCCCGCTGGACTGGAATACCTGTCACAAGGCTTCTTCGCTCTGAGGCTGAAAAGCTTGCCCATCTTGAGGAGGAGCTCAAACAAAGGGTCGTTGGCCAAGATCATGCTCTGGAGAGAATTGCAAGGGCTATAAGAAGGTCAAGAGCTGGGCTTTCGGAAGAAAACAGGCCTATTGGTTCCTTCCTTTTCTTGGGCCCAACTGGTGTAGGAAAAACAGAAACAGCCAAGGCCTTAGCCTGGAGCCTTTTTAATGATGAAAAAGCAATGATAAGAATTGATATGAGCGAGTACCAAGAGGCGCATACTGTAGCCCGCCTTATTGGCGCCCCTCCAGGCTATGTTGGCTTTGAGGAAGGAGGACAGCTGACAGAAGCTGTGCGCAGAAAACCCTACTCTGTTGTACTTTTTGATGAGATAGAAAAAGCTCATCCTCAAGTTTTCAATATATTCTTGCAAATCCTGGACGATGGGAGATTAACGGATGGAAAAGGTCGCACAGTAAACTTCCAAAACACGATAATTATAATGACCTCGAATTTAGGAAGCGAATACTTTAGGCAAAACGGAGACTTTAAAGAAATTGAAAAAAAAGTTTTAGAGAAAGTCCACAGCTACTTTAGGCCAGAATTTATAAACAGGCTTGACTCAATCATTGTCTACAAACCGCTTTCAAAAGAGATGATTGAAAAGATACTTAAGATTCAGCTCAAGAGGGTAGCGGAAAGGCTTGAAAGGCAGAATATAAAGCTTGAGGTCTCCCCTGCTATGAAAGAGTACTTAAAATCTGCCGGTTTTGACCCTACCTTTGGAGCAAGGCCCCTAAGGCGCTTGATTGAAGAAAAAATAGTTGACGAAATTGCCTTCCAAATAATTGAAGGAAAAATAAAACCAGGAGACACAGTGTTTGTGGACTATAAAGAAGATAAGACGGTTGTGAAAGTAAAATGACTAATTCCTAATTGACCTAATGACTAAGTAATGTCAAATTTCAAATGACAAAATGGGTTCAAAAAGATTGAAGATTGGCTGTTAGAAGAACAAATTATTAGAGTTTTAAATCCTTTTTAAGTATTTGAAATTTGACATTCTCAAACTATTTCCAGCCCCGTCCAGCTCTGTCCAACTTCGTCTAGAGCCTTGCCACGCTCCGCGTTTAACCTTCGAGGTTAAATCTGGACTGTTATGGCAAGCCGGAGAACAACAATTTTTGCATTTTTTGAATTAAAATTTATATATGTTTAAAACCCTCATTCTAAAACTTATCCGCTTTTATCAAAAAACAGGAATTTTCCACAACTCTCTTTTCAAATCTCTTTTCTTAACCGATTCCGTTTGTCGCTTCACCCCAACCTGCTCAGAATACACCTATATGGCTGTTGAAAAGTATGGAGTAGTTAAGGGGTTGTGGAAAGGGTTTAAAAGAATCCTTCGCTGCCACCCATTTTCAAAGGGTGGGATAGAATACCCATGAAAATAAATCCCAAATTGCAAGCACCAAGCACCAAACATAAGGTAAATTCTAAATCCTAAACCCTAAATACTAAACAAATCCCAAATTCTAAATTCGAAATCCTAAACGTTTAGAATTTATGATTTAGGATTTAGAATTTGTTTAGGGTTTAGAATTTAGTATTTAGGATTTTATTTTGTTTGAGATTTGAAGTTTGAAACTTGGTATTTATACTTACCACTCTCCCCTTTTTATCTATTTCCACTCC
Source organism: Candidatus Microgenomates bacterium (assembly GCA_015491205.1). Taxonomy (GTDB): domain Bacteria; phylum Patescibacteriota; class Microgenomatia; order UBA1406; family GWC2-37-13; genus S141-128. Next base: position 4,338 of record WFWI01000012.1, read on the forward strand.
TTCCGCCTTTAGCCTTTTGATCTGCCCTTCCTTGCCGCCAAAGACATAGCTATCTGAGACTTTCCCGTCCGCAAAAACAACCTTGTAGCAGGGAATACTAGGATCCTTATTGGAGTGCAATATTCTTCCTATGGCCCGGGGCGAGGTACCAAAAATTTTGGCTAGCTCTCCATAGGTAATAACTTTTCCTCTGGGAAGGTTTTTGAGAAATTCGAAGACCTTTTCTCTCAAACTTGATCTCCTTTCCAATCTCATAACTACCTCCCCTGGGCTGCTTTTAAGGGCAAAAGCGAAACCAACCCTGCCAGTATAAAGACCAGCACATACGGAAGATTAAAATAAGCCACTGCAAACATAAAATAAATAACAAGCAAATTCCCTAGCTTGTATCCAAGCTCGCGGAAGACAACATAATGCGCTATCCCCTCCTCCCTTGCGTGCTCAAAAGCCCGCTTGGTAAAAGGTAAAGTAAAAAAAGGATTCAAAATTCTATGTACCAGATCAAAAAATACAAAAGCTAAAGAGGATTGAAAAACAACCTTCCCCAACCAACTACCTGAAAACCCATATACACCTACCTTTTCCATCTGCTCCTCTTCTCCCCTTTTATCAAGCCAGACGCCAAAAAAGTAGGTAAAAAGTGCTGCTAAAAAGGAAACTATCGCGCTAAAGGCTCCAAGGCTTAAAAAATTCTTAAAGAAAAAGTACAAAAAAAGAGGCCAGTAAACGCTAAAGATTATCCCTTCAGCTCCAGCTCCCACAAACCCTAAAAAATCAGTTTTATACTTTACAACTTCCTTCAAGAGCAACTTAAAATCAATCCTTACCCTTATCCTGTAGCTTGGCATCTTAAAGACCAAGGCCAAGGTTATTAAAATAATCGCGCTTGAAAAAACATAAAACCAGATCTCACCCAGGGTTATAAGATAGCCTGCTAAAAAAGGCGAAAGGCTAGCTGACAAAGCCACGATCATCTCGCTTTTTCCAATCTTTCCGCCAAGCTTTCCTTCTCTTTCAAAGAAAAGAAAAAGAATATAATAACTTGCCCACCACAAAAGGCTCAAAACCCCATAAAGGTATCCAGCAAAAAAGTAAAGTTTTAAGTTTAAACTTGCCGCCATAAGGACTGTGAGAAAGAGCGAGAGCACAAGCCCTGCTCTTACCCCAAACTTGCTGTAAAGAGCTGACAAAAACGGTATAAAAAGCACGTTTACAAAAGCATAGAGGAAAAAGAAAAGAGAAACAACTGCCAAAGCCTCGCGGCTTCCAAGATAAAGAAAATCTCGGTAAATTAATGCTGGCAAAAAAGTAAAAAACGAGACAAAAACAAAGGTGCGAAGGAAAATTGCCAAGTATAAAAAGTCCTTTTTCAAAAGCATGTGGTGTGGCAGGTGAAGATGTCTTAAACTATACAC
>WFWI01000013.1 GCA_015491205.1 Candidatus Microgenomates bacterium
ATACAATGCTGGCGCTAAAAAATCTTTTCTTACTCCCAAAATATAGCTTTGTGGAAGAAAAAAATACTTTGAAGTTTGAAAGGGTAGATAAAAAATAGCAAAATAAACCAAGAGTTTTTTAAAAAAGTTGAAGCTGAGATTTTTGAACCCACTCATCCTTTTTCTCCTCCTTTTCTTCAAAAACATTTACCTTGCCAAAAACCCCATCATACCCTGGATCAAGGTAAACCTTTCGCTCCCTTACCCGCTTTATTGCCTGGGAAAGCTTTGTGCCTCCGGCCAGAGCTATCTCCTCCAAACTCTTGTCAAGTAAAATCTCAAACTCTGTACCAAAGCTTTCTGTCAACTCCTCATATTTTCTTTTTGCTTTCACTGGAGAACCCTCAACTTCCTCCAAAATCTCAAGTAAAGGCACAAGAGAAACAAAAGGCTTGCGTTTTTTCTCCTTGTCAATAACAAAGGTCACCCCTTTTGAATTTTGTTTGTATATAAGATCATCTTCAGTTATCTTGCGCGCTGAAAGTTGGCGCACCCGATCCGACACTCCAATTGTCAAAGGCCTGCCACAAACAGGACAGGTTTTGCCCTGCTTTTCTATTTCATCCGGCGAAAATTTTACATTGCAATTTCTGTGGCCGCTCCAGTGGTACTTTCCCTCCTCTGGAAAAAACTCTATTGTATAGGCAACCTCCATCCTTGCGCCTTTTTCACCTTTGATTGCAGAATAAAGGTCGTTATAGGAAAATTCCTTTTTATCGCCTTTTAGTGTAAAAACCGTTGCCTCCCGACCAAGCTTGGGAAGCGAGTGGGCATCGGAAAAGGAGAGGATTGTTCGGTTGTCAAGCTCTTTAATCTGCCAGTTCATTATAGGATCTGAAGACAGGCCTGTCTCAACCGCATAAATTTTATCAGCATAAGGCCCAAAAGCCTCCTCAATTGAATCAAATCCTGAATTTGAGCCAAAAAGTGAAAACCAAGGAGTCCAGATATGGGCTGGAATAACAAGAGCCTTAGAATCTGCCTCAAAAGCAAGCTCAGCAATCTCTATTGATGACAATCCCACAACTGGCCTGCCATCAGCCATTAAATTACAACCCCTTTTTTGCAAAAGTTTTATAAACTTTTCTGCTGCTTGAAGGGAAGACATAAAAACAAGATTGTGAATTCTTCTTACCTTATCGCCCTGCTTGTAAATACTTGAGATCTCGGTTGAAAGAATAAAATAGACCTCGCGCTTTTGAGAAGGGAGTGGGTCCTTTACTTTAAAAACTCCTGGAAAAACCTCCTTTAAGGTGCTTTTTATCTCGCGGAACCACAAAGGGTGCGTCCAGTCGCCTGTGGCCACAAGATCTATGCCTTTTTTGGCAGCCCAAAGGGAAATATTTGGTAAATTCATCTGCTGGGAGACAGCGCGCGAATACTTTGAATGAATTTGAAGATCAGCTATAAGGCGCATAAGCCTACAGTGTAAACTATACTCTATTTTTTTTCAATATTAAAGAGCTTGTTTCTTATTGAAATATACCCCGGTGCTCTAAGGTTAAACACTGTTTTAAACTCTTCTCCTGGAATAGAAATTCTACCCCTATCAGTGCTGACTATAACCTGAGAGGTATAACCATCTTTACTAAATTTGACAGAAATGTCATAAATTTCACGAAAGGCTCCTCCGAGCTCATCCGCCCTTCTTTTCATTTCTTGCATAGAGAAGGGGTTGTCGCTGACGGATATCGAGGCTACAGGGCAGTTTTTTATTGTAACTGGCAAAATCCTTGCCACATCAGACTCGTTTCCTTTTGTTCTAACAACCCAGGCATTCAGGATATCCAAAAACTCATCTTTTGTCAACCAAGGATGCGCCCTCCCACAACTATCAGAACTTCTCAAATAACTTTTTCTATACCAGGCTTTATAAAACCAAGGGCTTTTGGCAATTTTCTCATATGCCTCATTTGGCCAACAAGCATTACTACCACACTTTGTATCCCAACCTGAAGTTAAAAGGTAACCTCCTGTTGTTGAAGAATAAAAACCAATAACATCGGGAATAATCTCTCCTCGAGTTTCCTCAACCGCCCGCCTCCACTCATCAGGTGGATTATCAGCTTTTGACTTCCGAAAAACTTGACATGCTTGGGTTGTGCAAATAGCTTTTCCTTGGCTCTTGTACCTGAAGGCAAAGGTGCGGGCAGCTACAGCTTGGGCCTTTAGAGCCTCAAAAGGAAAGGTGTGCGGCATCTCAGCTATGCCTAAAAGATAATATCCTTCAAAATCCAGCTCTCCATAGCCTTGAACGTTTATTGTGCCGCTTGTGTCAATTTTTACGGGTTCTTTACCATAATAGGCTTTTAAAATCTCTTTATAATTTTGGCCAGACTCAGCCCTTCCTTTTGCGCCGTACTGGCTCATTCCCTTTCTGTGAGTATAGGCACCAAAGGAAAAAGCAGCAAATGCAGGCCTAAAACCAGGGTCAAAATCAGGTCCAGAGGCTGGATCGTCAGGCAGCGGCACCTCTCCAATGCTTGCAGCAAAAAGACCTGACCGGGCTGCCAAAAGCTCTTTTTGCCGCTTGGTAAGCTCAGCTATTTTCTTCCTTAATTCAGCCTGATATTTTTTTGCCTTTGCGATCTCGCCTTCCAAAAAAGCTGCTTGTCTATCAAAGTCTTCTTTTATCCTTTCCAGTCTGGCGCGTGTTTGGCTTAAATACTCTCTTTCCTCATCTATTCTTCTGATATAAAAAACAAGTTTTAAAATCTCCTGCTTTTCTCTGTCCAAAAGGTTTTGTTCATAAAAATAATTATTAATTAAGCTTGCAGTATTTTCAGAATAAATAAGATAAAGCATAAAATTATTTTTGCGCGAACGCTTGTAAAAGGAAGATATTCGTGCTTTCAAAAGAAGCTCCTTTTCCTGCAAAACCTCTGTAGCTTGCTGTAACCGCCTCTCCCTCTCTTTTAACCCAGATTCGACTTTGTTTATTCTCAATCTTATAGAATTTAACCTTTCGCGAAGATCAACAAGTTGTCCTTCCAAAGGTTTTGTAGCTTTCTCTGACATTTCAAGTCTCCTTTTCAATTCCTGCAGCTGCCTGTTTATTTCCTCAAGCTCATCCGCCCTAACCAAAATAGGGAATAATAAAAAAGTAATGCTTATAGACACGATGCCCAAAAGTACAAACAACATTTTAAATCTCATACTCCCTAGCTACTCGCTACTTGCTACTTACTACTAACTACTAGCTACCAGCTACCAACTCCTAGTATAATTTTAATTATGAGAAAACTTTTTGTCTTAACTTTGCTTTTTTCCCTTATATTTTTTATTTTACCGCCAAAGCCTGTTTTTTCACAGCCATCTGCTGTTGAGTGTGATCTTTGCGGTTGGTGCCCGGAAGCCGACCCAACACCACCCTCCAATTGGAAAGATTGCGCAAAATGCCTTTACCCCTCCCTTTACCCTTTAACACCTGTGCCTGATGGCAAAACCCTTCAAACTGATTCTACTACAGGCGAGCCAATAAAAGCTCAGAAAGGCCGCTTTTATAGTTTTCTAGGGTGCATCAATACTGATCTTGCAAGTTTTCAAGAGGAAGGAGCAGCTGTATCAGTAGTACAAACAATCTCTGGTTTAATCTTTGCCTTTGTTGGAGTAATATCATTTATGTATCTTCTCTACGGAGGCTTTGTTCTTGCTACATCTCAAGCTGATCCTGAAAAGATAAATTATGGTAAATCCATTATAAAACGCGCTATTGTTGGCCTTGTTTTTTCCCTTCTCTCGTTTCTAATCATAGACATTCTTGCCTCACGCGTGCTTGGACTCCCTTGGTTTAGAAAATAAAAGTTAAATTTTTCTTCTCAAATAAATACCAGCTGCTGCAGAAGAAACAGAGAAAAGAAGGAGGAATTCCTCTGGACCTGTTTTGGGCATCTGTGTAGGGGTTGGACCTGTATATTCTTTTTGAGAAGGGCTCGGTTGGGTGGTTGAATCTCCTGCAACTTTCCCTCCGGCTATCTCGATTGTATCAAATGGAGTAGGAGTCGGCGTTAAAACCTCACTCCTTAAAATCCTTACTCTGTTACCTAAATTAAACCTTTTGGTAACAATCGCAAGAATAATTACAACCACCAACAATCCAAGCACAAAAGAAAAGATTTTATTAAAATCTCCCATAGTAGATATTATAGCACATTTATATAAAAACACAATCTTCCTAGCTTGCTTTTTGAATGGCTATATGATATATTATAGGTTAAAATCATGGAAATAAAAATATTGCCTTCTCTTGTTGAAAAGTTTATAAAAAAACTAGAAAAAGAAGGAAAATCTCAATTTACTCTCATAGCCTATAAAAAAGACTTAGAACAGTTTTTAGGCTTCCTATCTAGTAAAGAGGTCTTGGATATAAGGGATGTAAACAAAAACATTATTGAAGAATTTATAAAAAAGCTTGTAGAACAAGGGTATACCAAAAAATCAACATCAAGAAAACTAAACTCAATAAGAACATTTTTCAAGTTTCTCAAATCTGAAGGGTTGGTAGACTATAATCCTGCCCTTGATGTACCTCATCCCAAATACACTCCTTCTACTCCGCGAGTTCTTTCTAAAATCGAATACATGGCTCTACGCGATTATGCAAAAAAAGATCAAAGAACATATGCTTTGGTTGAACTTCTTCTTCAAACAGGTATAAAAATTGGAGAATTAGCTAACTTAAGGCTTAATGATATTAAAAATGACAAACTTATAGTAAGAGGTTATGATAACACCCCTCAAAGAGAAGTGCCGCTTAATAAATCAGCTAAAAAGGTCATCGAAGACTATCTTAAAATAAGACCCAAAACAGCCGATGATCATCTTTTCATAACAAGAACTGGAAAACCCTTATTAGTAAGAAATATTAGACAAATTGTAACAAGGTGCCTAAAAGAAGTTGGTATTGAGGATGCAACTGTAAATGACTTAAGAAACACCTTCATCGCCCACCAACTTGCCAAAGGGGTGTCAATCGAGTATATAGCAAAAATTGTCGGGCACAAAAGGCTTTCAAGTACTGAAAGGTTTTTGTCTGCTTTAAAAACTAATCCTGATAAAAAGGAAAGATTGGTTGAGCTTTAATTTTATTCATTTATTCTCACAGGCATTATTATATGAACAAACCCTTCCTTTCCTACCACCTCAAACACAACCGGTGCTTCTGGTTTGATAATTTTTATTTTGATCTCTTCACCTGATGCTTGATTTAAAAATTCTATCAAAAATCTAAAATTAAAGGCTACTACCTGTTCTTCTCCTTCAAAAGACCTGATCTCTTGAAACGCTCTTGTCTCCTGTCCTTCTGTCTCTGTCTTTGGATAAATATAAACCCCATCTTTTTTTATATCAAAAAGAACAACATTTGAATAATCCTTTGCAAAAACTGAAGCAAATTTTACGTTTCTTAAAAACTCGTCCTTTTCTAAAACAACTTCTGTTGAAAAACTTTCTGGAATAACTTTTTCATATGGAGGAAACTCTCCTTCAATAAGTCTCGACA
>WFWI01000014.1 GCA_015491205.1 Candidatus Microgenomates bacterium
AATAAAAGGTTGAAAGAATTGATAAAAAGAAAACCCAAAACAGTGCTCTTTTCTCTTTTTGCAAAAGGATGAAACCCAAAATAAAAGGAATTGCTAAAAGGCTAAAAATATTGTGGACTGTAAATAAGCCATGAAGAATAAAAAATGATAGTAAAAACCTTCTTTCTTTCAAAGCATAAAATGCTGCTGGTAGCAAGGCCCAAAACCAAATCTCTCCCAGATTTCCTCGTATAAAAATCTCAACTGCAATATAAGGGGAAGTTACATAAACTGTTGCTCCCAAAAGAGAAGAAAGCTTTGAAAAATAAAGCCTGAAAAACTTATAACTTGCCACAAAAGCAACTATCAAAGCCAAAGCAAAGGAAGCTTCAATTGCAGCAGCTGCGTCAAATCCAAAAAACATAAAAATTGAAGAAATCCAATAGGCAAAAGGCGCATAGAAACTAAAGACAGGATAAGACAGGCCAAACAAAAAATTTGGAGCAACCCTTGGAGGAATTTTAAAATTTATCAAATTTAAATAAAACTCCTGAAGTCTGGCCGGCTGGGTAATATCATGATAATCAAAATAAAACCCATCAAAAGGATTTAAATACGGCCTTATCAAAAACAAAATCTCAAGCAAAAGCCCAAAAAGCATACTTTAAAATTATAATTGATTTATGAGAAAACGCCATAAAGACCTCTGTATCCCAACCTTTGTTATTTCCTCAGCTATTACAGCTTTCCTTTTTCTATTTATACCTCCAAAAAGCCCTTTTATAATCACTGCCTTTATACTCTCGCTTTCCACGGCCTTAAGCTGTCTTTTAAAAAAGGTTTTACCAAAATACCCTTTCAAAATTTTTATCTTTCTTACTCTTCTTTTTCTTTCAACAAGCCTAATAGCTGGATTTAGCCTTTTAAATTTAGCCCTTATTATTCTCCTCTTCCTCTCGCTGAAAAGTTTTTTGATAAAATAATAAAGCCTATGAAAAAAGTACTTATTACCACTGCCATCCCCTATGTAAACGATAGACCTCACATTGGCTTTGCCTTAGAGGCTATTCAAGCTGATGCTTTAGCCAGATACTTTAGGCTCTTGGGCTACAAGACGTTTTTTTTAACAGGAACTGATGAAAATGCCATAAAAAATGCAAAAAAAGCAAAGGAGCTTGGAATGACAGCTCAAGAACTTGTTGACAAAAACGCCCAGAGGTTCTTCAATTTAAAAACGCTTCTTAACCTTTCCTTTGACAACTTCATAAGAACAACAAGTACACAACATATAAAAGGAGCGCAAAAGTTTTGGGAGCTTTGTAAAAAGGACATTTATAAAAAAAAGTACTCAGGGCTTTACTGCGTTGGGTGCGAGAGCTTTTATAAGGATGGGGAGTTTGAAAACAACGTGTGCCCTTATCACAACAAACCTTTGGAAAAGGTAGAGGAAGAAAACTACTTTTTTGCCCTTTCCCGCTATCAAAATAAACTACTTGAAATTTACGAAAAGGGAGAAATTAAAATCGTACCTGAGTTTAGAAAAAAGGAGGTTGTAAAATTTATTGAAAAAGGCCTAGAGGATTTCTCAATCTCAAGGCCCAAAGAAAGAACTTACAATTGGGGAATTGACGTGCCAGGCGATCCTTCTCAAAAAATTTATGTATGGTTTGACGCTTTGGTAAATTACCTAACTGGCCTTTCCTTTTCAGAAGATAGCAAAACTTACCAAGAGTTTTGGCTTGAAAACAACAATAAAATTCACATCATAGGAAAAGACATAATAAAATTTCACCTTATCTACTGGCCTGCTATGCTTCTTTCTGCAGGGCTACCTTTGCCCAATAAAGTTTTTGTCCATGGATTCTTAACCTTGAACAAGAAAAAAATGAGCAAAACACTTGGAAATGTAGTTTATCCAGAAGAATTAGTAGAAAAATATGGCATTGGTGCAACGCGCTATTATTTCCTGCGAGAAGTTGTCTCTTGGGATGATGGCGATTTTTCCTATGAAAGGATGAATGATATCTACTCCTCTGAACTTTCAAATGAACTGGGGAACCTAATATCAAGAGTTACAAACCTTGCTCAAAAGGATCGAATAAAAACCCACTTTCCTGAAGTACCTTTTAAGGATCTGATGCCAAAAGAATTCTATCAGCACGTAGAAAGCTTTGAGCTACACCTTGCGCTTGAGCTTATAAGGGAAAAAATAAAAAAGCTTAACAAAATGATGGATAAGGAAGCTCCCTGGCGGAAAAAACCGGAGGAAAGAAAAGATTTCCTGGAGGAAATGCTTTTTGAGCTTTATAAAATAGGAAAAGCTCTTCAACCCTTTATGCCTGAAACCGGCAAAACCATTGAACAAAGCTGCCTGGATCAGATAAAAAAAGTTAAACCACTTTTTCCGCGATTAAAATAAGCTATGAGAAAACTACTGCAGAAAATCAAGCCATCCTTTAAAAAAATCGAGGTTCAAAGACTTAAAATAAACTTTTCAAAAAGAAAGAAACTTTTGGCTCTGTTAGGCCTAGTTGCTTTTTCAATTTTTATTTATTTTTACATCTTTAAAGATCTTCCCTCGCCTACCCTTTTAAAAGATTATAAAGTAACCCCTATCTCCACCCACATCTATGACAGGTATGGGAGGTTGTTATATGAGGTATACA
>WFWI01000015.1 GCA_015491205.1 Candidatus Microgenomates bacterium
AGAGTTTTTTGGCAAAGCTGGCAAATTTTGATGGTGTACATTATCTTAAAATTGCAAAGAATGGTTATGATCAATATGAACAGGCCTTTTTTCCTCTTTATCCTGTTCTGATAAGGCTTCTTTCTCCAATTTTTTTTGGAAATTTGCTTTACTCAGCAATCTTTCTTTCAAATGCTAGTTTAGTTCTGGGAGCAGCCCTTTTTTATAAAGTTTTACAAAAACATTTTGGTGGAGAACAAGCCTCTTGGGCGCTTTTATTTTTCCTTTTTTTTCCAACAGCATTTTACTTAAGCAGTGTTTACACAGAAGCGCTCTTTTTTTTGCTTTTTTTTGCAGGATTTTATTTTTTGGAAAAAGGGAGGTTGAAAGAAAGTTTTTTATTTTTTTATCTTTTAGGACTCACCCGCGTTGTTGGGGTCTTGGCTGCACCAGCAATAATTCTGTATGATAAAGGTAGAAAAAAAAGCTTTTACCTGGCGGCTGCGCCAATTTTGGGTCTTTTAACATATATGATTTATCTTTATAAAACTACTGGTGACCCTCTTTTTTTCTTCACTTCCCAGCCTGCCTTTGGGGCGAACAGGTCTACAACTTTTGTTCTATTACCTCAAGTGTATTTTCGATATCTTAAGATATTTTTTTCTGTACCTCCTTCTTTTCCATTGTTTGTTGCTTTTTTGGAAGTGCTTTTTTTCTCAGTAGTTTTTTTGGCATTAAGTTTATACCTTTTTGGTATCATAAAGAAAAGGGTGTTTACAGGGGCAGAATCAGCATTTTTACTCTTTTCCCTAGCAGCTATTTTAATGCCTACTCTTACAGGCACTTTTTTGTCCATGCCTCGTTTTACTCTTCTATCATTTAGCTTTCTCATTTTTTTAGCAAAGATTCGAAGAAAAGGGTTTAAAATATTATTGCTACTTATCTTTGTGTTTTTGCGAATAGTATTAAATTTTCTTTTTGCTCAAGGCTATTTCATCTCTTGACCTATGTTTAGAGCTGTTCCAAAAAAAAAGGTTACAGAATCTAATTTAGCGTTTTGGAGCCCTTGGAGGGTTTTGGACAAAATTTTCATCTTTGGCATTTTGTTTCTTTTCTCTTTTTCATTTATAACTCTTTTTATTAGGCTATTCTCATTGGCAGTAGTAAAAGGAGACTATTATAAAAGACTCTCATCTCAAAACAGGTTAAGGGAAATAATCGTGGAAGCTCCAAGAGGAAGGTTGTATGATAGGAAAGGGTATATAATTGCGGAATCTCAAATAGATGAAGAGCAAGGAAAAGGATTTAACAGAATAAGAGCAAAACGGATTTACCTTTTTCCTTATGCTTCTCATTTTGTTGGGTACGTCCAGGAGGCCAGTAGACAAGAAGTTAAAGACTCGCCTTGTTATTACAAACCCTTTTTAGGAGATAGGGTAGGAAGAGTAGGGGTTGAAAAGATTTTAGACTGTATTTTAAGAGGGAAGAACGGAAGAAAACTTGTGGAAGTAGATGCATTTGGAAGAAAAGTTAGAGAGATCGCATTTTACTCTCCTAAGAAAGGGTTTGATTTGAGGTTGTCGCTTGACGTTAAACTGCAAGAGGCAGCAAGAGAGGCTATTTTTAAAAGAAATCTTTCTAACAAGAAAGTGGCTATTGTTGGGTTAAAGCCCTCAACCGGCGAGGTTCTTCTTTACCTTTCTTATCCTGATTTTGATCCAAATGATTTTGAAAATGGTAATGAAAAAATTAAGGAATATATCTCTTCCAAAGACAAGCCTCTTTTTGATAGAGTGGCAAAAGGAGTTTACCCGCCAGGTTCTACTTTTAAACCTTTTGTTGCTTTGGCGGCTTTGGAAGAAAAAATTGTTGATGAGAGAACCTTGATTGAAGATACAGGGGTAGTACAACTTGGTCCTCAGACTTTCGGAAACTGGTACTTTTTGGAATATGGAAAGACAGATGGTTTGGTTGATATAGTTAAAGCTATAAGCAGGTCAAATGATATATTTTTTTACAAGACAGGAGAGAGATTGGGTGAAAAAAAGATACGCGATTGGGCAATAACTTTTGGCTTTTCTAAGCTTACTGGGATAGGGTTTGACGAGAGATCAGGCATAGTGCCTTCAGATTTTTGGAAAAGGGAGACTATAGGCAGCCGTTGGTATTTAGGGGATACGTATAATCTCTCAATAGGCCAAGGGTATTTACTTGTCACTCCTTTGCAGCTTGCTGTGGCAACTGCTGCTATTGCCAATGATGGAAATCTTTGCCGTCCAATTCTTCTTAGGCCAGGGCTTACAAAGCAACTTCCCTTCTGGGCCAAAGAGGGGGTAGAGAAGTTTTCAACTCCTTCCTGTACAAAAATTAAGCTTTCAGAGAAAAATTTAAAAATTGTAAAAGAAGGAATGCTTAAGGCTTGCCAATCAGGAGGCACAGCTTTCCCCTTTTTTGACTTTAAGGTGAATGTAGGGTGCAAAACTGGCACAGCCGAATCAGACAGACCCTCAGGCCTCCCTCACGCTTGGTTTACAGTTTTTGCTCCCTTTGAAAAGCCTGAAATAGTGCTGACTGTTTTGGTAGAGGAAGGAGGTCAAGGCTCTGAGGTGGCAGCGCCTATAGCACGGGATATTTTGGAGTTTTATTTTGGAAGGGAAGATTGAAGAAATTCCAAACAAAATTAGCCTTAGCTAGTTGGAAGGTTAGAAGGTTAAAAAGTTTGAAAGTTTTTAAAATTTTCATTCTTTTCGGTTTTTAGAATTTCTCAAAATGTAGGTTTTCTTTTGGTACGCCCAGTTCCAAAAGCATATTTTTTAAGTCTTCAACTGCTGCTCTACCACCGCAGATGTAAAAGTCTGCTTTGTTGACTAAATCTTTCAGATATGGCAGTGCTGCTTGCTGGATTCTTCCCTTAAGATATGGAGAAGAAAGGTTGCCCTCCTCGCGCGATAGGCAAACAAAGTATTTAAAGGAGCTTACCTTTTGTATTTTTTTAAATTCTATCTCTAACCCTTTGTAAACATCAGCTTTTTTCTTTAATCCCCAAAAGAGAAAGACCTTCTCAGGCCGCCTTTTTGTAAAGTGAGTCAAAAGCATGGAGCGGATGGGAGCAAGTCCTGTGCCTGTTGCTAGAAAAATTTTTGGTTTGTTATTATCTTTAAAAGTAAAAAGCCCAGCTGGCCCTGAGAATTTTACCGTCTCTCCTAGTTTAAGACTTTTTAAATATTGCGAGCCCAGGCCATCGGGCAAGATCTTTACCATAAGCTCAACCTTGTTTTTTTCTGTGGCTGGCGAGGCAATAGAGTAAAGCCTTCTTACAACCTGGTTTTCTTTTATTGGCACCTCAAGGATTATGTACTGACCAGCGGAAAAGTTTATCTCTTTTGGTTCCACAAGCTTAAATTCAGCAAAAATAACCTCTGGGTTAAGATACTCCTTTTTTTGTAGAATCGCAGTGAATTGGGATAACATAAAAAACTCAAATGTCAAAACTCAAAACCACAACTTAAAACTCAAAACCAGATTTGAGATTTTAGCTGTGGTTTTGACATTTGAGATTTGAGTTTTAAGATTTTATTTTACTCATTAATCTTTAATCGTCAATCGTTAATCTTAAATTTACAGTCTCGCTCTCTTAGCTATCTCTGCTTCTACAATCTCCCTTGGTCTGCCGTATTTAAGCCTTGACAGCTCAACTATGGCTTTAGCAATTTTTTCGTTTGCCTGTTTTCTGTACTCTTTCATATCTTTTGTAAGATCCACTGAGAAGGGTGGCACAGGCTCGTTGTGGACAATTGTTTTCATGTAAGCGTGGAACCTTTCAATGTTAATAAGGTCAGTTTCAGTAAACACAGGCTGAAATTCCCTTTGTAAGTAGTTGGCGTCTGTTACTCCGACTCTAAAGGCTATAAGCGTTCCAACATTTCCAAAAACTGCGTTTTTGACTTCCTCCTCCATTTGCCCAATAAACTGGTTTGCTACAGTAAGATTTAGCCTGTATTTTCGCGCCTCAGAAAGGATTACAGCAAAATCAGGGGTGGCAAAGTTTTGAAACTCGTCAACATAAAGGTAAAAATCGCGGCGCTGCTCTTCTGGAATTTCCTGGCGAGACATGGCAGCAACCAGAATTTTTGGAATTAACACAAGCCCTAAAAAGTTTGAATTTTCCTCGCCAAGCTTTCCTTTTGAAAGGTTTATAAGAAGGATTTTCCCCTCATCCATCACTTTTCTGAAATCAAAGGCTGATTTAGATTGTCCTATTATGTTTCTTATTGTTTTGTTTGTCACAAACCTACCAAATTTTGAAACGATGTAGTCCAAAACCTCTGACTTGTGAAAGTCTGAGGTGCGGGCAATCTGGTCAGTCCAGTAGCGCTTGACAACAGGATCTTTTACTTTGGGAAGGAGGGAGTTTACATAATTTGGATCGGTTAAGGCCCTTACCACCTCAACAAACGTGGCGCCAGGCTCGCTCATAACTGTTAACATCGCATTTCGCACAGCGTGCTCAAATCGAGGCCCGACTATTCCAGTCCTTTGCGGATCGTAAAGCTTATACATCAAGTTTATGACTGCTGTGGTCATAAAATGTTGCTGTTCTTCAGTATAGGCTTCCATAATGTTTAGTCCCATTGGGCGTTCAGTGTCTGAGGGGTCAAAGTAGATAACATCTTCTGCCCTATCGGGTGGGATAAATTTTAAGAGGTCCTCAACGAGATCGCCGTGGGGATCTATTACGCAAACACCTTTCCCTGCTCGAATATCCTGCCGGGCCATATCATGAAGCAGCACTGATTTTCCAACACCAGTTTTACCGATTATATAAACGTGTCTTCTTCTGTCCTCATGGGTAATATGAACAGGTCTTCTTATGCCTCGGTAGTAGCCATAGCCGATAAAAGTCCCGCCTTCCTGGGGTACTTCAGGCGGCACAGGCGCAGTCTTTGCTTTAAGCCAGGCTATATAGGGTGTTTCAACGGTTTTGTTGGGGAAGTGAAAGATTCCAGCCAGCTCATCGTTTGAGAGGATGGAGATGCTTTTTGCAAAGGGAAAGTCAATGATTGGGAAAAATTTGTAAATAAAATTGAGCATAAAGCCGCCTTGGAAGAGGATCTTTGCTGAGGTAAAGGAATTGAGAGGAGAGTTGAACTGGGTAAAGGCTGTCTTTATGTTTTTAAGGTGGATTTCAGCTGATTTTTTCTCAGGCGAGGATACGACAAATCTTATACAGGTTTCAAACCCAGGCTGGCTGCATTTGTCCTCAATTTTTTCCAAAGTTTTTTGATCGGTTTTAAACGTGGCCTTTTCAGGATCGGACTCCTTTTTCTTTTGAGAGGCCACATAGGATTTTCCCTGCTCTTGCCACTTTGAGTCAGCCGGCCTTATTAAAACCTGGATTATTGCCCCTTCCTCATCTTGCATTTTTGAAAGGGCTGAGGTTATGGCAGCAAGCGGGTCAGTTGGAAGTTCTTTGTAGGTTTTAAGTGGAAAGTAAGGTTCTTTTTTCAAAACTAAGGCCCCAAAGGCAACCTTTCCATTTTCGGTGAAAATATTTGGCTCCTCCACTCTTTTAAGATCAGCAGTCGGATAGTAGCTATAAATGGTCTTTTCCACCACATCAATAATTTTTGAAGGTGCAGAAACGTAGAAGCGAATATCAGCCTTTTTTGCCACAATTTCAAAAGCAATGACATCATCAACCTCCAAAAACGACCAAACCCCACCCTTTTTAAAGACAGTGAAAGAAGAAAGCATTTGGGAAACAGAGTCTATTTTTACCTCATTATCCTTTGGTACTTTTACTTCCAAAGTTATCATCTCAAGTGAAACCTGCTCACGTTTTTTAAGCTTTATTAAAAGAATAAGCAGGTAAACGAGTAAGAAGGATAAAACAGCTGAAACCACGAGAAGCAAAAGGGCCAAAAGAACAAAAAAGGCTCGATCTAGAATCACGGCGTAGTCAACAGTTGGCAAATTTGGGCTTAGAGTTTCCATTTATAAAATGATAAAATAATATTGTGGTTTTGCAAATATGAAAAGGTTTAAAAAATACAAGTTCCATTTTATCTTTTTTTTAGGTTTTGTTCTTGTTATTTTAAATCTAAAAGCAAGCAAGCGGCTTTATTTTGGTTATTCACTTCTTGAAAATCCAGGCGATAGTCAATGGGAGGCGGTCTTGGAAAGTTTAGAGAAAAAAGAGCGGGAAAAGTATTTTGTCTGTTGTGTGGAAAAAAGCATAAAGGAAAAGTTGCAAAAAAGTGAGCAAAAGGATCGGGAGAAGATTGCAAAGCTTGACCAAGGTTTGAAGCTTAATCCTTATAACTGGCAGGTTATGCTTGAGCTTGCGCGCCTTTACAGAAAGCAAGGAGATGAAAGGAGGGTGGTTGAGATTGAAAGAAAGCTTAATGATCTTTTTTCTGATATCAATACAATTAAAAGTTTAGCACGGTAACCTATGGTAAAACAAGCTCATCTTTATATTAAAGGTGATGTTATTGGAGTTGGGTTTCGCGCTTGGACGCGGATGATGGCTAAAAAAGTGGGCGTTGGCGGTTGGGTAAGAAACGTTTATGACAAGCCTGAAATTTTTGGAGTGCATGGAGGAGTTGAGGCAGTAGTACAAGGGGAGGAGGAGAAGGTAAAGGAGATGATTGAGCTTTTGAAAAAAGGGCCGGAAACTGCCCACGTTGAGGAGGTGGAGGTTTTTTGGGAGGAGCCAAAGGAGGTGTTTGAAGATTTTGAGGTGAGGAAATAAGGTGATTGAGAAAATTCTTGAAATATTTTTGCCCACCTTTTGTGTCTCCTGTGGCAGATTAGGTAGGTCCTTTTGTTCTAATTGCTTTGAAAAGCTCAAAACTTATCCTGCAAAATACTGCTTTTATTGTAAAAAACCCTCTTTTTTAGGCTTTACCCACCCACGTTGCAGGAAGAAATCGTCCTTGGACGGAGTCTTTTCCCTTTTTTATTACAACGAGCCGTTAAGGAAGCTTTTAAAGGCTGTCAAATACAGGCGGGCACACAAAGTTTTTAAAGATTTTTTAAATTCTCTACCAGAGGAGGACTGGCAAAGGGCAGGAGAATTCTTTAGGTTAGTAAAAGGCGCTATTCTTGTGCCAATCCCACTTCACAGGGAAAGGCTTCTTGATCGTGGGTTTAACCAGGCTGAGATTTTGGCAAGTTTTTTAGAGCTAAAATTCGGGCTTTTTAAAAAAGATCTTTTGCTTCGCAAAAAGGACAACCCGCCCCAAGCTTTTATCAGAGGAAAGCTCAAGCGCTATCACAACACGCGTGGACTTTTTGAAGTAAAGGATGAGGTTGAAATTCCAAAAAGGATTATTCTGGTTGATGATGTTGTAACAACAGGTAAAACTTTGGAGGCAGCTGTGTTTGCCTTGCGCAAAAAAGGGGCTCTAAAAATTTTTGGGTTTACCCTTGCCAAAGGGTAGTTAATATGATAGGCTATAAAGGAAAGCATGGATAAGAAGCTTGTTGTGGAAATCTCTGGAAGAACCATTGTTTTTGTTGTCTTGTTTCTCCTATTTTTAAAATTTTTGTGGATTATAAAGGACATTCTTTTTTCGCTTTTTATAGCCTTTATCCTTAGAAGCGCGCTTCTTCCTGTGGTTGTTAGATTAAGAAGGCTTGGAATTCCGCACGCTTTGGCTGCGGTCTTTGTATTCCTTCTTTTCCTGGGCGGGCTTTTGGGTTTTGTCTTTCTAATCTTCCCGCCGCTTCTCATCGAGCTTTCAAATTTTGTCAGGACCGCGCCAATTTACTTTGAAACTTTATCCCCACAGCTTCAAGGAGTTGTTGATTTTGACAATGTTGGGAGGTATATTCCCAATGTCACTAGCTTTGTTTTTGGTCTTTTGGGAGGGGTTTTTTCTAACGCTCTTTTTGTTTTTGTAACACTGTTTTTTGCCCTTTACTTTCTAATTCAAGAAAACTTTATCCGCGATCTTTTAACGAATTTTGTTGAAGAAGAGAGCATTGTTTGGGTGGTGGAACTGATGAAAAAGATAGAGCGCAGGATGGCTGCCTGGCTTTGGGGAGAGGTGGTTTTGATGTTTATCATCGGTCTTTTTACTTATATTGGCCTATCTCTTTTGCGAGTAAAATATGCTTTGTCTTTAGCTTTTATTGCGGGGCTTTTGGAGGTTGTGCCAAATATTGGGCCAGTTATTGCAACTGTTCCAGCTTTTTTGATAGCCTCCACCCAGTCTTTGGTTTTGGGGCTTTCTGTTATAGCTCTTTACTTTATTATCCAGCAGTTTGAAAACACTTTAATTGTGCCTCTTGTTATGAGAAAAACAGTCGGGTTGAATCCTATTGTGACCTTATTGGCGCTTTTGATAGGAGGAAGGATAGGAGGGATTGTGGGGGTTTTACTTTCTATACCTTTTACTCTTTTTGTAGAAACTGTTCTTATTGAAGTTTTAAAAAAAAGGCAGCTTTCACGGTAGCCTCACGATAATAAAGTAAGTTATGCAAGAAAAAATTGCGGTTATTGGCGGAGGAGTTGCAGGTCTTGCAGCAGGATATGATTTGGCAAAGGCTGGTTTTGAGGTGGTTATTTTTGAAAAGGAAAAAAAGCTTGGAGGATTGGCTTCAGGGTTTAAATTTCCTTATTGGACCTGGAGGCTTGAGCGCACAGTACACCACATATTTGCCAACGATGGGGATATTTTAGATCTAGCAAAGGAGGTTGGTTTTTCTGGAGTTTTTTTTAAGTCTCCTTTGACAGGCTCGGCTTACAAAACAGGGGAAAAGTATGAGATTTTTGCCCTTGATACGCCCTTTAATTTTCTAAAATTTCCGCTTTTACCCTTAAAGGATAAGGCCCGGGCAGCAGTTGTTCTTGCTTTTTTGCGCTTTTCGCCTTTTTTAAGTCTTTTTGAGAGGAAAAAAGCTTTGGATTTTCTTAAAAAATCAATGGGGGAAAAAGCCAATGAGATTTTATGGAAGGAGCTTTTTCGGAAAAAGTTCGGTAAATATGCGGAAAAAATTTTACTCTCTTTTTTTTGGGCAAGGATTAAAAAAAGGACGAAAAAATTAGGCTATGTAAAAGGAGGTTTTCAAGCCTTTATAGACTATCTGGAAGAGAGGTTTAAACTGCTTGGAGGAAAGGTTGTAAAGGGAGAAGTAGTTGAGGCTGTTGAAAAAGAGAAGAAAGGATTTAAGGTTTTAACTGAGAGCCAAAAGTTTTCAAGCTTTAACAAGGTTATTTTTGCCCTTCAGCTGCCTTTGGCTTTGAAAATAGGAAGAAAAATTTTGCCTGAAAGTTTTGTAAAGAAAGCTTTGAAAATAAATTATCTACATGCTGCTTCTTTAGTTTTAGAAACAAGAGAGCCGATTGTAAAGGACTTTTATTGGATAAACGTTGCTTGCAAGGAGTTGCCTTTTATGGGAATTTTTCAGCACACAAATTTTGTAGATAAAAAATATTATGGGGGACGACACGTCTGCTATATTGGCTGGTATTGCAAGGAGGATGATTGGATCTGGCAAGCTTCTGAGAAAGAGGTTTTGAAAAAGGTGTTGCCTTATTTGAAAGCGTTTGGGTTCAAAGGAGAAGTTTTAAGGGCAAAGCTTTTTAAAGCGCCCTTTGCCCAGCCAATTTTTGACGAATATTTTGTGAGAAACAAACCTTCTTTTAAGCTTCCTGTTCCTGACCTTTTTTTTGCCGGCTTTGAGCTATCTTACCCTTATGATCGGGGAACGAATTATGCGATAAAGGTAGGAAGAGAAGCAGCAAGGTTGGTGGAAAATTCGAAATCCGAAATTCGAATTTCGAAACAATGACCAAAATTCACCCTGTACCAGAACAAAGTACGGTACAGGGTAGTCCCGAACAGTATTTATTCTGGTTCGGGACAAATGTTCAAATGACTAAAACCCCTTGATTACTCAAATTTCCTCAGCATTTTCTTACTATAGATCCAAAGATGTTCATTAACTCAGTTGCTTCTTGAATTAAATCTTTCTGAATTTGCAAACTATCTTCTTTAGGTTCGGTTAACTCTAGCCAAAGGCGGGCTTCTTTTGCTTCCTTACGGCAGATTTTGATTCTCATTATGAAGTCTTTTTTTCCTAGAGCTTCATTGGCTTCAATATAGTTTGCTGCCACTGAGCTTGAAGCTCTAATAAGTTGTTTGCTATATTCAAAGTTGCTCAACGTTTGAGGTAATTTTTTTGTGTAATCCCGACATTTTTTGGCAAAAGCCAGAGTTCTCTCCTCAAGGTCAAATCTTTTTGTATTTGTATTAGTTTTAGTATTCGAAGTTTTTGTCATTCAATATTGTTTCGGATTTCGATATTCGAATTTCGGATTTTTCCTTGGTGGACCCGAGGGGATTCGAACCCCTGACCTCCTGCGTGCCACGCAGGCGCTCTAGCCAACTGAGCTACGGGCCCAGCCCCCGCCTAAATCGGCGGGGGGAAATTCCAAGCACCAATAACCAAATTCCAATAACCAAACAATAAAATCTTAAATCTTAAAACCAAAATCCTAAAGCTGATCTTAAAACTTAAAACCTTCCAACCTTCCAACCGACTTTGTCTAGTTTAGCCAGTTTCAACTAGTTTCATCAAACTCTGTCTAATTTTGTTTAAAGCTTGGAATTTACTATAATTATACTATGTTTTTTAAAAATCGTTGGGAGGCTGGGGAGAGGTTGGCTGAAGCTTTAAAGAAAAAGTTTAAGATTAAAAAGGATAAGTTCTTAATTCTTTCCCTTTTGCGCGGTGGTTGGGTGGTTGGAAAGGCAATTGAAGAAAAGCTCAAGACTCCTCACCTTCCCTTGCCTGTGGCTAAAGTTTCCTCGCCTTTAAATCCAGAATATGCAATTGGAGCTTTGTGTTTTGACAAGGTTTTTATCCATGATAGAGGTTTTTCGGAAAAGGAAGTAAAGGAGGCTACAAAAGCAGCAAGGCAAAAACTTGAAAGGTATTTGAAAACTTTTGGGTTAAAAGAGGAGAGTTACATGGTTGTGAAAGGAAAGACGGTTTTTATTGTTGACGACGGCGTGGCTACAGGGTCGTCCGCTGAGGCAGCAGCGCTTTTTGCAAAGAAAAAGGGAGCAAAGGGAGTTGTTTTGGCAGCGCCAGTTGCACCAGCAGACCTTTTTTTGCAAAATTTTGATAATGCGGTTATTCTTTATAAGCCCCATCACTTCTCCGCAGTCTCACAATTTTACGAGGACTTTTCGCCAGTTGAGGAGATAGATCTTACTCAATAAGCGCCTTTTCTTCTTCAGAGGCTATAACCTGAATGCCAACGTGGGAGGTGCCGGCAAAGAAAAGCCCTTGGCCAACGCCAGCTGACAAAAGATAGTGTTTCTCGCCTGAGGTTAAAAAGAAGGTTTCAGCAATCTTTTCCACTGAAGCAGGCGATTGCTTTAAAATTATCTGTATGCTTGAGTTTGTAATTATTGCCCTTCCTTCCTCGCTTGAGAGGAAGTCTTCCACATCTTGGGTTATGGTGGTTAGCCCCAAAAGGTATTTTCTTGCCCTTTTGGCAAAGGAGTAAAGGTAGGCGCCTGAATCCTTGTTTTTAATAAGCCACCAGGCCTCATCAACCACCAAAATCCTTTTTTTCCGGTCCTTTCTTATTTTCCTCCAAATATAATCAAGCACAATGTACATAACAACCGGCCTTAAATTTTCCTCCAGGTCCCTTAATCCAAAAACTGTAAACTGGTTTTTAAGGTCTATAGTTGAGCGCTGATTTAGGATCCCAGCAGCTGAGCCTTTGACAAATTTTTCAAGCCTGTCCGCAATCTCCTTTGCCTCTGGAGTTTCCATGCCAATAAGCACTTTGTAAAGGTCCTCCAAAAGCGGAGGTTCGTTTTGAAAGGTGTCAGGGTCAAGAGTGATTCCTTTTTGTTGATAGGTTAAAACTAAGGCTTTGTCCAA
>WFWI01000016.1 GCA_015491205.1 Candidatus Microgenomates bacterium
CATCACCTTCTTTGATTTCATAATATTCCTTCAAAAGATTCATTCTTATTTCTTCACCTTGAAGATCAAGAAGAATTCCAATTGGCCTTTGCAATTTTTCTGCTATTCTTCTAACTTTTTTGATTGTTTTTCTATGCCACTCAGGCGAGTTGTGCTTGAAATTAAACCTGAAAATATTCACCCCTGCCAAGATCAATTTTTCTATAATTTCCTCGCTCTCTGAAGCAGGCCCGATGGTGGCGACAATTTTTGTCAATCGAAACGAATCCATAAGGAAAAATTATAGCAGAAAATAGGTGGTTTTAAAAGGAAAGAATAATTTATCGACTTCTTCTACCTGTCCTGGGAGAATTCTTTACCACTAAATGAAGAGTGAGAATTAGAGCAATAACTGCAAGTCCTAAACCTATTTGAAATTGCCGAAAATACTCAGTTAGATCTATCATATTATTATTATACCACTGCTTGTATCGCTTTCCTAAACCCTTTATAACTAGCCTTTATGCTAACAAATTTCTCCTCTTTTTCCATAAGCTTCTTAAGTGCTTTTGGAAGAAGAATATCCACTCCAAGTTTTTCAAAAATAACTTTCCTAAACTTCGCAGGATGGGCAGTTTGCAAAACTACAAAAATTTTATCTATGTATTCCGGCCTGTTTTTAAAATCTAAAGCAACTTTCAAGCCAACTCCAGTGTGAGGATCAGCCAGATAATTATATTTCTCATAAAACTCCCTTATCACGTTTAAGACCTCTTCATCCAAAGCCCTTCCTGCAGCAGAAATTTTTTTTAAACCTTCAATATCAGGCATCTTCACCACTTTTCCATCCCTTTCCAACCTTCCTCCAAAATGATAAAAAAGCCTTATTAAATTTGAAGGGTTACCAATATCCATGGCATTAGATAGGGTAGAGTAGGAAGGTTTTAAAGGCTGATATCTGCCAGTTTCCAAAAATTTGTAAAAAACGTCATTCCTGTTAACAGCGGCAATTATTTTAAAAGCAGGCAGGTCCATAAAATAGGCATAAACTCCAGCTACGAAATTTCCAAAATTTCCTGAAGGCACAACAAAAACTAGTTTTTTATCCGGCCTCACCTTTAAAATTCTGTAGGCTGCATAAAAATAATAGGCGATTTGAGGAAGGAGCCTGCCAATGTTTATAGAATTAGCAGAGAAAAGGTTCAGCTTTCTTAAATCTTTATCCAAAAACGCTTGCTTTACAAGGCTTTGACACTCATCAAAACTTCCTTTAACTGCTATAGCTTTTACGTTTTTGCCCAATGTTGTCATCTGCCGCCTTTGAATCTCACTCACTCCTTTTTCTGGAAAAAGCACAACGACCCTTACTCTCTCAAGTCCCCAAAAGGCTTTAGCTACAGCAGCGCCTGTATCACCTGAGGTGGCTGTAAGTACAGTTACCTCTCTTTGATCTTTTTCTAAATAGTACTCCACGATTTTTGCTAAAAACTTTACTCCAAAATCCTTAAAAGCCAATGTCGGCCCAAAGTCAAGTCGTAAAACATAAAAATCTTCTTCTAATTTTTTTATGTTTATTGGAAAGCTAAAAGCTTGCTCAATTATCTTTTCAAAATCCTTTTTTGGTATATCCTCAAAAAAAGGGCTTAAAACTTGAAAGGCAATTGAGGGAAATTTACTTCCCTTAAGGCTTAAAATATCCAATTTAGGAAAACTTTCTGGCACAAAAAGGCCTCCATCCTCAGGCTGGCTTTGAAAAACAGCCTGCTTTGCAGAAACTTTGATGTCAGAATGTGTACTTTTATATAACATGCCTTTTTTTGTACACCCCCGGGGTGTACATTTTTGCACACCCAAAAGGTAGTATTTATCAGCTACAATTATAACCTATGACAAGAAAAAAACTCAAAAAATTTTCTCAAGCACGCAAAATGCCAAATATTTTTCTTAAAGATAGAGAGGGCGACAAGGAAAAGCTTAAAAAAATTTTACTAGATTGTCAAAAAATTTACTTGGAGCTGGCAGCAGGTAGAGGAGAGTATACTCTGTATTTGGCAGAGAAGGACAAAAGTGCGACTTGTTTAGCAGTTGATTTTCGATCAGATAGGCTTTTGTGGGGTGCAAAAAGAGCTTTAGAAAAAAATCTTTCCAATGCCATATTTTTGCGCGAAAGGGTAGAAGAACTTCCAAATTATCTAAAACCCCATTCAGTTGATAAAATCTGGCTGCCTTTTCCTGACCCCTTCCCAAAAGACAAACACGAAAAACACCGGCTTACAAATGAAAAGTATCTTTTGCTTTACAAGAATCTACTAAAGAAAGATGGAAAAATATTTTTCAAAACTGACAACAGACAATTTTTCGAATACACTCTCCAAAAGCTTAAAGAAGCAAATTCAAAAATCATAAAAATATCTCAGAACCTTCTGCAAGAAAAAGAGGAAGAGTTAACCCTACCAACCCGCTATCAAACTCAAGCTATAAATGGAGGTAGGAAAATCCACCTTATAATTTTCAAACCTTAAAGTTTTGGTTTGTCCTTAGTATATACTTCCAAAACTTTCTTTAATTTACCTTTCACAGCACGAGTAAGATCAACCCCCAAAGTATTAGCTAGGCTAGTTAAAGCCAGAATAATGTCAGCAAACTCCTCGTAAAGATTTTTCTTGTTAAACTTGCGCAATTTAGATTCGCGTTGAAGGGAAAGGACAGATAAAATATCGTTTGCTAGCTCACCAACCTCCTCCTGGAGTTTTACAGTTTTAGCCAAAATATCCTTTTCCTTTTTCGTCAAAGAAACAAACTTTATTCTCAGCTCCTTTTCATATTCTTTTAAAACCTTTTGAAGCTCACCTATTGAAAGAGAGTAAGAAGAATTTTTAAACGATGTTTTTGACTGAGTTTTACGCTTTTTTTCTTTTTGCATTCAGCTCTTCCTTCAATCTTTTAATATCCTCATCAACCATCATCCTCACCAACTCCTTAAAAGAAACTTTTGGTTTCCAACCAAGCTTTTCCATTGCTTTTTTAGGATCTGCCTTAAGATCATAAATTTCAGCTGGCCTTTTAAAACGAGGGTCAATTTTTACATATTTTTGCCAATTATCTATCCCTGCGTATTTGAAAGCAAGCTCAACAAACTCTTTTACTGAATGGCTCTCTCCTGTTCCAACAACATAATCATCTGGCTCCTCCTGCTGAAGCATAAGATGCATAGCTTCTACATAATCTCCTGCAAAACCCCAGTCCCTTCTTGGCTCCAAGGCTCCAAGCCTTATCTCATTGGCAAGCCCCAGCTTTATTTTTGCCACTCCATAGGAAATTTTACGCGTTACAAACTGCTTTCCCCGAATAGGCGATTCGTGGTTAAAAAGTATTCCGTTGCAGGCAAAGATTCTATAAGCCTCCCTGTAGTTTACTGTTATCCAATAGGCATAAACTTTGGAAACCCCATAAGGGCTTCTTGGATGAAAAGGGGTGGTTTCGTCCTGATACCCGTTTTTGTTTGATAACCCAAACATTTCAGAGGTTGAGGCCTGATAAAACTTTGTCGTAGGGGAGAACATCCGAATTGCCTCCAAAAGGTAAAGCACTCCAAGGGAATTAACTTCAGTTGTCAAAATCGGCTGCTCAAAAGAGGCTCCGACAAAAGACTGGGCTGCTAAATTGTAAACTTCAGTAGGCTTTATGGTTTTTATAAGATTCAAAAGGGAAGATTGGTCAGTCATATCACCTTCTACATACTCTATTTTGTCTGTTATTCCAAGATAGTCTAAATTTTCAAAGTTTGGGTTGGAGTAGCGCCGAATCATTCCATAAACTTTGTAATCCTTTTCCAAAAGGAGCCTTGCCAAATAAGGCCCATCCTGCCCCAAAATTCCTGTAATAAGAGCAGTTTTTTTCATAAGGTTTAAGTATAACAAAAAAAACTAAAAGCGCAAATCTCAAAACTCAAATCCACAACTTAAGACTCAAAACTGAAAATTTTTGGATTTTGAATTGCAATTTTTAATTTCTCCTAGCTACTAGCTACCAACTACTAACTACTAATTTGTATAATTTCTTCTATGCTCAAACTTTTTAAAAACAACGAAACCTTCAGAAATATAA
>WFWI01000017.1 GCA_015491205.1 Candidatus Microgenomates bacterium
AATTAGCACTTGCGGCTATTAATTTTTCAATAAACTCCTGGGGTGTTCTAAACTCAAGCCTTTTGCCGTTTAGGAAAAAGGTGGGGGTGGCAAATACACGCAGTTTTTCGCCTGATTGCATATCGGAGTAGACTTTTTGCTTTACTTTTTCAGAGTTCAGATCTTTTTCGAATTTTTCAATATTAAGGTTGAGTTTTTTGGCAAGGTCGATGAAGTGACTTGTTGGGTTGGAGAGGTCGCTCCATTGTTTTTGCGTATCAAATAGAAGGTCAACCATCTCAAAAAACTTTCCTTGCTCTCCAGCTGCTTCAGCAGCAAAGGCTGCTGGCAAGGCATTTTTGTGGATTGAGGTTAAAGGAAAGTGGCGGTAGACAAATTTTATGTTTTTTGTGATTTCAGGATAGGCTGAGTTGGTTGCTTCAATTTTTTTAAAAATCTCGTGAAAGGATTTGCAAGCTGGACATTGAAGATCGCTGTATTCTATAAGTGTTGCTTTACCCTTTTTAGCCCAAGTTGTGTGGTCGGTATTTTTTACTTTTAAATACTCTTGTTGTTTTTCAGGAGGTTGAGGGGTTAGGGATTTGTAAACTAAAAATAGGATGAGAAAAAGCGCGAGAGTGCCACCTATTGCTCCAAGGATTTGTTTTTTTGTTAGTTCCATAGGAGTGGAGATAAGTATACAGTATTAAGAAGATTGGTTCAAGTTATTTTTTAAGCGCAAAGCGAAAAGTGCAAAGTGCAAAGCTACCCTCCTAAAACGGCGGGCAGGCCCGCCCGCCATCGCTTACTGCTAAGGTCAATGCTGGGAAGGCAAATTCTAAATCCTAATGTTCCAAATTCTAAACCTCATTTTGCTTATTTGGTCAGTGGTGATTAGTTATTTTTTAGGAATTTGGTCAATTAGAAATTAGTCATTTTTTGGTTTTGCGCTTTGAGCTTTTTAAATTATAATTTGAATTATGCTACCGTTGCGGGATTCGACACCAAGGCGAAGTTTTCCCTTTATTAACTACCTTATTATTTTTGTCAACATCTTTGTCTTTTTAATCCAGCTTTCAGCGCCTTCTTTTGAGGAGTTTGTTTATACTTGGGGTTTTGTTCCAGCAAAGTTTTCTCCTTTTGAAGCAGGGTTTTATAAGTCTATCTTTTTTTCAATGTGGCTTCATGGCGGGTGGTTTCACCTTTTATCCAACATTTGGTTTTTGCACATCTTTGGGGATAACGTTGAGGATAGGCTCGGGCATTTTAGATATCTTTTATTTTATATCTCAGCTGGTTTTGCAGCGGCGCTTTTGCAATATATTGTAAGCTTTGAAAGCATTGTACCGATGATTGGAGCTTCAGGTGCTATCTCGGGCGTGGCAGGCGCTTATTTTGCCCTTTTTAAAAGGTCCACAATTGAGGCTTTAGTGCCGGGATTTTTTGGTTTTTTTCACATAATTGAGCTTCCTTCTTGGTTTTTCTTAGGATATTGGTTTGTTATCCAGGTTTTTAATGGACTAGGATCTTTGGTGGCTTTTGATATAAACTCAGGTGGTGTTGCCTGGTTTGCTCATATTGGAGGGTTTTTATGGGGTTGGTGGGTTGCAAAAAAATTCTTTAGAAGGAATAAATTTTTAATATAATACTTTTTATGGTCGACTCAATCTCAGTTATAGTTCCTACTTTAAATGAAGAGAAGACTTTGCCTAAGCTTTTGGGCGATTTATCCAACCAAAGTGTGAAGAATTTTGAAGTAATAGTTGTTGATGCTAATTCTGAAGATAGGACAGTTGAGGTAGCAAAAAAGTTTAAAGATAAGTTGAACCTAAAAATTATAATTTCAGACAGAAGAAATCTTTCATATCAGAGAAATTTAGGAGCAAAGAATGCAAAAGGAGATTTTTTAACATTTATAGATGCAGATTGTAGGATTCCAAAAGGCTTTATTAAAAACATTTTTCAAGAAATAAAGCATCATAAGCCTTTAGTTATATTCCCTTCTTTTTCTACATCTGCTAAAGAGCTTATAGATAAGGCTTTATTTTCATTTACAAATATAGGTTTACAAACTGCTATAAAACTAAAAATGCCTTTTGCCTCAGGTTCGTGTCTGATTTTTGAACGTCACTTTTTTGAATTTATTGGAGGTTTTAAAGTTGTAGATGAGCAAGATAAAGGGATTTTTTTTCCAGAAGATATGGAAATAATTAAAAGAGTTTTAGGTTCTGGAG
>WFWI01000018.1 GCA_015491205.1 Candidatus Microgenomates bacterium
CTTTTCACGCTCTATTCTTCTTCAACTGGCATAGATTACAAAACTGAGAAGATTTTTGTCTTTTTAGATGAGATTCAAAAACTTACTAACTTTCAAAATCAACTAAAAGTTTACTACGATATCTATCCTAACATCAAATTCTTCATCAGTGGCTCAACCAGTCTCTTTATAAAAAAGAAAATTCAAGAAAGCCTTGCTGGAAGAGTTCTCTCACTTTTTTTAACTCCTTTGGACTTTGAAGAATACCTATTTTTCAAAGAAAAAAAAGAGCTACTTGAGAAACCTTTAGCCTACAAACAAGAGCTCGAGAAAGAATTTCTCCTTTTTTTAAAATCACAGTTTATCGAGAGCCTGGATTTAAAAACTGACTTTGAAAAAAAAGAGTACTTTAGCTCAATAATAAGAAAAATAATTTTTGAGGATATACCTCAATTGTTTCCTGTTGATTATCCAAACCTGCTTTATAGAATAGTACAGTTGATCTCCCAACACCCAGGAGCTCTTATAAACAACCTTCAGCTTGCTAATGAGCTGAAAATTAGCAACAAAACAGCCTCCCTTTACATTTCCTTTTTAGAAGAAGCTTTTATTATCAAGAGATTTTACAATTTTTCCAGAAACATTATCGCCTCGGAAAAAAGACTAAAAAAGTATTATTTAGCATCCCCTTCCCTTTCTTTTTCATTAACAGACTTTCTCTCTTACGGAAAATTATTTGAAAACTACGTAGCTTCCCTTACACCTGCTAAATATTTCTTCAGGGACCCATACCAACACGAAGTAGATTTTGTAGAAGTTAAAAACGACAAGGAAATATTCCCTTTAGAAACTAAATTTACTAAAACAATAAGAAAAACTGACGTTAAAAATCTGCTTATTTTTATGAAAAAGTTTGAACTTAAAAAAGGATATGTGCTTTATAAAGATTTTGTTCCAAAAACTCTCAACTTCCAAGACAAAATTATAAAGCTTATACCTTTTTTTGAATACAAAATTAATCTGAAAGATTATGTTTGAAAAAATAAAAATTGACAGACTTTTTAATCTTCTCTTTTATCTCTTCCTTACAACCTACACCCTTCTTTTTTGCCTCATTTCAATAAACAGGTACTGGCAGTATGAAGTTTTTTATTACGACTTTGGCATTTTTGAAAGGGCTATTTATCTTATGTCCCAATTTAAGCCTCCAATTATCGAGCATTATGTAGTTGAAGGAAAATGGTCTTTTGCTGATCATTTTAATCCTTCACTTTTTCTTATCGCCTTGATTTACAAGCTTTTACCACGTCAGGAGTTCTTGCTTGTGATTCAAGTCGTATTTGTGTCCTTAAGCGGGCTTGTTGTTTATAAACTTGCAAAAGAGCACACGAAAAATGCGCTTTTTTCTTTTTTAGTAAGCTTTTCTTACCTATTCTTTATAGGAGTACAAAATGCTTTGATAACAGACTTTCACGCAGTAGTACTTGCAAATTTGTTTTTTGCGCTCTTTGTCTACTTTTTTATAAAAAAAAGATTTTGGCTTTTTCTAACCTCTTATATCCTGTTTTTAGGATTTAAAGAAAACCTTTTTATTATAGGAGCTTCTACCTTAATTTCACTTTATCTAATAACCAAGCAATGGAAAGAGAAGCTTATAGCATTAGTTTTCGGCAGTATAGCTTATGGACTCACTGTGATTAAAATAATCATTCCAAAATTCAGCGGAGGAGAATTTTACTACAAGCCTGACCTTCCAAACTCTCCTATCCAAATTCTTACCCGCTTTTTTTCTCCTGAACCAAAACTAAAAACTCTTTTTGTCTCCTTTGCAAGCTTTTTGTTTCTGCCTCTTATAAACTTAGCCTTTTATCTTCCCTTAATCGCTGAATTATTTATCAGATTTGTACCTTTCAATACCCAAGGCAGATGGGGCTTGGCAATGCACTACAACATCACCACAAGCATTATTTTAGCAGTAAGCTCAGTTTTTGCCTATCCATATATCAAAAAACTACTCCCTCAAAAGCGCTTGCAAAACCTTGTCCTAATAACACTTTTTGGATTTTCTCTGCTGGTGAATTTTAAACAAAGACCTCCAATTTTACTTGGACTAATCCCTGACTTTTACAAAAACACCCGCAACTTTGCCTTTTTAAACAAAATAGTTGAAAAAGTAAACCCTGCCTGCTCTGTTATGACCCAAAACAATATTCTTCCCCATTTAAATCACAACAAAAAAATCTTTATGCTACGAGAAAATTACGCTAAATATCGACCTGATATTATAATCTTAGATTTAAGAAAAGGGCAAAATCCAAATAACTTTTGGATACTAAATGAACAAGCTACAAGAGAAATGGCTTCAAACTTATTTTCAGATAAAAACTATTCTGCAGCCTACCAAACAAAGGAACAATTTGTGTTTGTGAGGAAAGGAAAGGAGTTTTGTTTTGAAAGAAAATAAGAAAATTATGATCCTCCGGAGCCTTGCCACGCGCCAGGTTTAACCTCGAAGGTTAAACCCGGACTGTTATGTAATCTTCCTTTATTGTTTTCTTCTGCTAGCTCTATCCTATAGAATCTGATTTTGGGATTGGGTGAACTCCCCTCTTCAGTCCGATTTTTTAGTGGGTGAGACTGTCAATTTGCTTTTAGAAGAGTTTATGGTAGAATATCCTCTTCACTATGGAAACAACAAGAGCTTTGTCAGAGGAGGAAATTTCTTCTATTCTTGAAGCAGAGTTCGAGATCGCAGGTGATAATCCGCAGCTTACTCTTCAAG
The DNA here is from genome assembly GCA_015491205.1 of Candidatus Microgenomates bacterium. Lineage (GTDB taxonomy): Bacteria > Patescibacteriota > Microgenomatia > UBA1406 > GWC2-37-13 > S141-128. The sequence continues at coordinate 2,762 of WFWI01000018.1, forward strand.
AGAAATTAAATGAGCTATACCCAACAATTACTGAAGTGCGAGGAGCTCTTCAGCAAGCAAATATAGACCCTGGAATGGTATCTCTTATTATAGAAGGAGGAATTGGCTTCGGCTATAAAGGGTTTATTATTAGTCAGTTAGCATTTCCTAATGCAGCATTTTTAGGTTTTGATATAAATAGGCATGCTGGTCCATTTTTATATAATGAACGTTTTTCTACAGAGGGGGCAAATGCTGGTAGATATAAGAAGTATCTCCTTGCTCTTAGGGATCGTTTGATAAAACCTAACTGTGGAGTTAAAGATAAGATCCCGCGACTTCGGGCAAACTGTTTTGATTATCCATTAATTAGAGACATCCAATCTTTGATGCCAGATGGAGGTATAGTAGGATTAGTAGGATATAACGCATTGTACGCCCTTTTAGCTGACAAAATGAATGTGTGGGACCGTAAGAGCTCTTATGACAGGAAGAGTATCAGCGAGATATTAGAACGCGAATGTCCTTATGGTTTTATGCTTTTTATTTCTTCTGAGCCGCCTTGGGATCCAAACATAGACCCTGTGATCAGATCTCCGTATGAAAGAATGGAGAAAGCTGCAAGAGAGAGGGAGGGATGGCAAACTTTTAGAACCGAACACTCACTATTATTGGTAAATCAAAACTACATACGCCAAGTTTAACCTTCGAGAGCCTGTCCCGCTCTGCGGGACTGAACATGAATAGGACGAAAACTTTTGCGAAAATCGTTATTTTACGGAGCCACACAATAGGCCACATTTAACCTTCGAGGTTAAACGCGGGGCTTTATGGCGCTCCAGAAAATGCAATTTTTAACATTTCTCGTTCGTAAAATTTAACGTCCGCCGATAAAAAGGTAAATCAAAAGCCTTCCACTTTTGCGCTTTGCGCTTTTAGCTTTACGCTTATTATTGAGGACTACAACGTCATATATCGTACTACCCCTCCCTCTCCAAAACTATATATCTCAAAAAGCCCTTTTTTAAAGCCTCCCATTCCAGGAGAGCCTGTAGGCATGCCAGGTAAAGAAATTCCTTTAACCTTTGGTTTTTCAGACAAGAGCTTGTTTACTGCCTCAATAGGTACATGCCCCTCTATCACGTATCCTTTAACAATTGAGGTATGACAAGCTTGTAAAGAAGCTGGCACACTATATTTTTTCTTTATTTCCTCAATATTGTCAACGTTCACGATTTTTACTTTATATCCATTTCTTCTTGCATAATAAGCCCAAAATTCGCAGCACTGGCAATTAGGAGACTTGTAAACTACAATCTCCTCTGCTTTGCTTTTGCTTTTTTCAACAGTTTTATTAGAGGTGCGAGAAAAGAAAAAATAGCCTGCTCCTAAAAGTAAAAAAGAAATTAGAACTGCCAAAAATATTTTGGAAACTTTAAGTTTCATAAGATTGTTTTAAATTTATAACTAAGTGTACACCCCCGGGGTGCACAGATTTGTGCACCCCGGGGGTGTACAATAACTTATGCTCTAAACCTTTTCAATCTTAAAGCGTTTATAACAACTATAACCGATGACAAGCTCATCAAAATCGCTGCCCACTCGGGCCTAAGCCTCACACCCCAAGGCATAAAAGCTCCAGCTGCTGCTGGTATAGCTATAATATTATAACCCAAAGCCCAGAAAAGATTCTCTATCATTTTTTGATAGACAGCACGAGAAAGTTTTATTAAAGCAACAATATCCTTTGGGTTGCTCCGGGTCAAAACTATATCTCCTGCAGATACAGCTACATCTGTGCCTGAGCCTATTGCCACTCCTACATCAGCCTGTGTCAAGGCTGGCGCATCGTTTATCCCATCTCCCACCATCATAACTTTACCCTGAACCGATCTCTGATCTGGTTCAGGGCTTTTTTGGCTCTTCTTACCAAAATACTCCTTCCCCTCCTGCAAAGACTTTACAGCCTTATACTTATCCTCTGGTGAAACCTCAGCAAAAAAGGTATCTATTCCAAGCTCTTTTGCTACCTCTTTTGCTACTGCCCAATTATCGCCTGTGAGCATAGCGACCTTCACCCCAAGCTCGTGCAGCCCCTCAACCGCTTTATAAGAATCCTCCTTTATCTTATCTCCCAAAAGAATAATTGCCAAAACTTCCCTCTCGTCAAACAATACCACTGTAGTTTTACCCTCTTTTACATACTCCTCAAGCTCCTCCTTTACCTTTTTATCAAGCTTTAAAGCGCTTTTTGCAAAGTTAACGCTTCCCAAAAAGTACCGCTTACCCTCAATCACACCCTCAACTCCTTTTCCTGCAATACTGCGAAACTTTTCTACTTTGAAAAATTTTACTCCTTCCTCTTTTGCCTTTTCAATTATAGCTACCGCGATAGGATGAGTAGAACCTTTTTCCAAGCTTGCTGCCACACCCAATAACCGTTTGGGATTTGGCCCCGCACCAGAGCCTTCGCTTCGCTCAGACACGGTACGGGGTAAAAATTTTACTACTTCAAACTTTCCCTCAGTCAATGTCCCAGTCTTATCAAAAAGAACCCAATCAATATCCTTTACGACCTCAATCTTGCTCATATCTTTTATAAAAAACCCGTGTTTTACAGCAAGACTGGTTGCTATGGTGGAGACGGTTGGAATAGCAAGGCCAAGCGCATGAGGGCATGCTATCACAAGCACAGTTATTGCCAAAGTAAGGCTAAAAACAAATGGCTTGCCGATTATAAAACTCCACACAACAACAGTTGCTAAAGCTGTTCCCAAAGCTACAAATGTCAATATAGAAGAAGCCTTGTCAGCTATTCTTTGGGCTTTTGGCTTGGTTTGCGCAGCTTGAGCTACCAAGTTTTTAATCTGCCCAACAGTTGAGGCCTCACCCACGCGGGTAAGCTTGACAACAAGTTGTCCGTCTGTACAGATTGACCCTGCGACAACCTCATCTCCTTTATTTTTCTCAACCGGCTTTGATTCACCAGTAATAAGGGACTCATCTACAAAAGCTGACCCTTCAACAATAACTCCATCTGCTGGCACCCTCTCCCCAGCCTTTACCAACACATAATCCCCCACCTGCAAGGCTTCCACTTCCACATCCTCATATTCCAAGTTTTCCGCTTTTCGCTTTTCGCTTTTCGCTATTATCTTATGTGCTTTTTTAGGAAGCAACTTTGCTACCTCAGAAAGCGCATCTCCTGCTGCTTGGCTTGACTTTGCTTCCAAATAATGACCAAACAAAAGCACCCAAACAAGGGTTGATATCTCAAGGTAAAACTCAACGCCCTTTAAGGCTGGCAAAAAAGTTGAGGCAGCTGAAAAAAGATATCCTGCGCCTACTGCTAAAGAAACAAGCGTCATCATCCCATAGCTTTTTGCTTTTATCTCGTGCTTGGCGTGCTCAAAAAAGACAAGAGCATAGTAAAAAATCCAGCTGGCAAAGAAGAATTGAACGTATTTTCTCCAAGCAAAATCAGGCAAGCCTAAAATTTTCAAACCTTTTTCAGTGAAGATAAAAAGTGGAATTAAAAGAAAAGTTACTATCCAAAATCTTTTCAGAAAATCGCGCGCTGCGCTCTCCCCTGCCATATGATGACCATGGGAATGACCTTCATGACCGTGGCCCTCATGATGTCCATGCCCTTCGTGCCCATGTCCTCCATGTTCATGACCGTGCTCATGGTGAGAATGATTTCCCTTACACTCCTTACACTCATGCCCTTTATGAACCTCCTCCTTTTTGTGCTCCTCTCCACAACAGTTCATAATTAACAATCCTTTAAACTTTTAAACCTTCTCACCTTTTTACCTTTAAACAATTAAATTTCGCGAATTCAGCTTGGTCATTGCTTATTGGTCATTGGTTATTTTTTAGTCATTAGGTCAATTAGAAATTAGTCATTAGAATAACCTTTTCGCTTTTAGCTTTTACTTTTTAGCTTTTTATAAAAATATATGCTTCCCAAAACTAAGAAAACAATTAAAGCTAACCAAGTCAAAAGCCCTAAAAATCCAAAAACTCCCATTCCAGGCCCCATTCCAAAACCCATCATAGGCATCCACCCCCTTTCAGAATTAAACTTCTCTCTTCCATAACCATTCTGTTCATCAAAACCCATCATTCCACTGCTCATCATTCCGGGTTCCATCATCCCCATAAAACCAGGAACGCCTTCACAGCCTAAAAACCTTTTTCCCATTGTAATATGAGCCTGTCTCAAAGATTCAGAACCCTCTCCTCCCATCATATCATCCATTGCGGTATGTTCTTTCTCATTAGGATGCATATAGCTCATCACAGCTTCCCCCAACTTTTCAAACTCATCATTTGAAATCTTTGAACAATCCAAATCCTTCACGCCAGAAACATTTTGCTTTTGAAGAATCTCCTGAACAACATCATCCACCTTAACGTTTCCTTGCTCACCTGAATGGGAAAATACCGTCAAGGGTGCCACAAGAGCAAACAGGCCGATTAGTAAAAATACAACTGTTTTTTTAACCAAATGTTTTTTTCTCATTTATTGTACAAATCAATAACTTTTAAAATTTCACCAATCAACTCCTCTTGCTTCTTTTTATCTCCAGTTTTCGCAGCTTCTACAAAGCAGGTTTTCAAGTGCCTTATCATAAGCCCTTTGTGAACTGAGCGCAAAAGACCAATGCTTGCTAAAACCTGCTGCATAATTTTGGGACAATACTCATCTTCCTCAAGCATCCTCTCAATCCTCTCTACCAAACTCCTTACCTTTCTTAAATTGATAGCCAATCTCTCTCTGTCTTCCACAACTTTTTATTTTTAACAACTTTTAACTAATTATACCCTCACCTATGGTACAGGTAAACTATACCCTATTTCGGTCTTCTTGTCAAGCGCTTGTATAAGTCGGGTACATAGGTAACAGGTTCATTAA
>WFWI01000019.1 GCA_015491205.1 Candidatus Microgenomates bacterium
TTTTATAACCTCCCAAGAATCTCAATTGATTTAGATTTTAATCTGATAGATACAAAGAAAAAACAGTTAGTTTTTGAAAAACTAAAAAAGATTCTGGAGAAGTTTGGAAAACTAGAGGATGCCACTGAAAAGAGATTTACTTTATTTTTTCTGCTTTCCTATGGAAAAGGAGAAAGAAAAATAAAGGTTGAGGTATCTAAAAGGCCTGTTCACCCAAAGTACGAGGTTAAAAATTATCTTGGAATTCCGATCTTAGTTTCTACCAAAGAAGGTCTTGCTTCAGGAAAACTAAGCGCTTTTTTGACAAGGAAAAAATTTGCTGCTCGTGACCTTCTTGATCTTTGGTTTATTTTGAAAAACGATTGGAGTTTTGACGAGGATTATCTTAAAAGACAAACGGGCCTTGATCTAAAAACTGCTCTAAAGAAGGCTAAGCATAAAATCAAAAAAATAAAACAAACCCAACTTCTACAAGGAATTGGAGAGTTGATAGAAAAAAGACAAAAGGATTGGATAAAAAGTAAGTTGAAGGAAGAGGTCGAGTTTTATTTAAACCTATACCTTAAAACACTCTAAACATCTCCGTCCAGCTTAGTCCAATTCTGTCCAGTTTATCCAGCTCTGTCTAGCTTTGTCTATTTTACGTTTCAACTTTCTACCACCTACTAACTACCAGCTACTAAAAATGCTATAATTTATATTTTGCCATGTTCAAGCTTAAGTCTGATTTTTCTCCTACAGGTGATCAGCCTCAGGCAATTGAAAAGCTTGTTGCAGGAGTACGCTGTGGCTTGAAAAACCAAGTGCTTTTGGGAGTGACAGGCTCAGGAAAAACTTTTACAATGGCAAATGTGATTGAGAGGCTCCAGATGCCAGCCCTCATCATCTCCCACAACAAAACTTTGGCAGCCCAGCTTTATCAGGAGATGCGCGAATTTTTTCCTGAAAACGCTGTTTCCTATTTTGTCTCCTATTACGATTATTACCAACCAGAAGCTTATATCCCTCAAAAGGACCTTTATATTTCAAAGGAGGCTCAGATAAATGAGCTCATTGATAAGCTCAGGCTCCAAGCTACGACAAATATTTTAACCCGCCAGGATACAATTGTTGTTGCCTCTGTCTCCTGCATTTACAATATTGGCTCGCCGCGCGAGTTTGGAAGATATGTGATTGAAAAAAAAGTGGGTGATAAGGCTGATCTTTATGATCTTACCTTTGAGCTTGCCAGGCTCCATTATGTTCGTTCAGAATTTGAGTTTAAGCGTGGTACATTTAGAGTCAGGGGGGATGTTTTGGATATTTTTCCTGCTTATGATGATTTTGGTTTTAGGGTTTATTTTTCGTCAAGCAAAATAGAGAAGATCCAAGCCTTTGAGCCTTTGTCAGGAAAAATTCTTTATGATGCTCAAAAACTTGTAGTTTATCCTGCAAAGCAGTATATGACTGATCCAGCGCGGTTTGAGGAGATCGAGGCAAAGATAAGGGAAGATCTAGCTAAGGAGGCAGAGGAGCTAAAAAAACAAGGGAAAAAAATGGAAGCAGAGCGGCTGGTAAAGCGCGTAAATTATGACCTTGAGATGATAAGAGAAGTAGGCTATGTAAATGGGATTGAGAATTATTCCCGTTATTTTGACGGAAGGAAGCCTGGTGAGCCGCCTTTTACACTTTTAGATTATTTTCAAGAGGCCTATGGCGATCGTTGGCTTGTTTTTATAGATGAATCGCATATGACAGTGCCTCAGCTTCGGGCAATGTATAGGGGAGATTATTCGCGCAAAAAAACTTTGGTTGAATATGGCTTTAGGCTTAAGGCGGCTTTTGACAACAGGCCGCTTAAGTTTGAGGAGTTTTATCCTATCCCGCCCCATATTATTTATGTTTCTGCCACGCCGGATGAATGGGAAATAGAAAAGTCAAAAGTTAAAAGTCTCCCCGAACCAGAGCGGAGCACGGTTCGGGGTACCCCGTACCATGGAGAAGTATCAGGTACGGGGCGCGCCCCGTACCGTGCCGAAGGCTCTGGTACGGGGCAAATGTCAAATCTGGATGATAACTGTAAAAAAGAATTGCAAAAGTTCGAGCATACGGGGGTGGTGGAGCAGCTTGTAAGGCCAACGGGAATAGCTGATCCAGAGGTTGAGGTAAGACCAGCAGGAAACGAGGTACAAGATGTTTTAAAGGAAATAAGAGAAAGGGTAAAAAGAGGTGAGAAGGTTTTAATCACCACTTTAACCAAGCGCACAGCTGAGGATCTGAGCGAATATTTGCAGGAAAAGGGAGTAAGGGCCTATTATCTACATTCTGATATTGACACTTTGGAGCGAACTGATATTTTGGATAATTTAAGAAAAGGCAAGTTCGATGTTTTGGTTGGAGTTAACCTTTTGCGAGAAGGGCTTGATCTGCCAGAGGTGACTTTGGTAGCAATTTTGGATGCTGATAAAGAAGGTTTTTTACGTTCAAAAACCTCGCTTATTCAAACAATGGGCAGGGCAGCGCGCAATGTCAGGGGAAAAGTTATTCTTTATGCGGATGAGATTACCCGGTCAATGAAAGAGGCATTAAAGGAGATCGAAAGAAGAAGGCGATATCAGCTGGAGTACAACAGAAAGCACAATATAAAGCCTAAAACTGTTTACAAGCCCATAAGGCCAAGAATTATTGAGGAAGGGGAGGAGCTTGATTTTGTTTTTGAAAGGAAAAGGGAAGAGAGCGAGGAGGAGTTTTTAAAAAGAATAAAGCCTGAGGCTTTAACTGCCTATGACAAGAAAAAGCTTATTAAAAAGCTTAAAAAACTTATGAAAAAGGCTGCGGATGAGATGAACTTTGAGCTTGCGATAAAATATAGGGACACGATTTATAAGTTAAAATCCTAAATCCTAAACAAATTCAAATAACCAAATGACCGAAATTCAAAACAGAGCGAAAAAGTTTTGGTCATTTGAGCATTTGTCCCGAACCAGAATAAATACGGTTCGGGACTACCCTGTACCGTACTTTGTCCTGGTACAGGGTGAATTTTGGTATTGTTTAGAATTTAGGATTTAGAACTTTGTTTTTGACTATGGCTGATTATATTTTCATAAAAGGCGCACGCGAACATAATCTCAAAAACATTGATTTGAAGCTTCCAAAGAATAAAGTGATTGTCATAACCGGGCTTTCAGGCTCTGGAAAGTCCTCCCTTGCCTATGACACGCTTTATGCCGAAGGCCAGCGCCGCTATGTTGAGTCTTTGTCAGCTTATGCGAGACAATTTTTAGGGGTAATGTCAAAGCCTGATGTGGATTATATTGAAGGTCTCTCACCTGCTATTTCAATTGATCAAAAAAAACCTTCCCACAACCCGCGCTCCACAGTTGGCACAGTCACAGAAATTTACGATTATCTGCGACTTTTGTTTGCCAGAATTGGCAGGCCTTACTGTCCAAATTGTAAGATTGAGATTAAAGGTTTGTCAGTTGATGAGATTGTTAAAATTCTCATTTCTCGGCTTGAAGAGCTTTCTAAAGGAAACAAGAGTTTAGTTTTCCAAATATTCTCGCCAGTTGTCAGAAACAAAAAGGGCGAGTTTAAGGATCTTTTTGCCAATCTTTTGTCAAAGGGCTACAGGGAAATGAAAGTTGCTGGAAAACTAGTAGATCTGCAGCAGGAGACTCCTGTCCTTGCCAAAACTTTCAAGCACACAATTGAAGTTATTGTTGACAAACTTGAAGTAGAGGCTCAAAATTTAAAGGACAAGGTTTATCTTTCCAATTTAAAATCGCGGCTTTCAGCCTCCTTGGAACAGTCAATGGCTTTGTCTGGAGGTTTAACAAAGGTTGTTTTTCCTGTTTTGAAGATAGAATGGAGTTTTTCAGAAAAGATGACTTGTCCAAAATGCGGTTGGAGCCTGCCAGAGCTTGAGCCAAGGCTGTTTTCCTTCAACTCTCCATTGGGAGCCTGCCCTCGTTGTAAAGGCATAGGCTATATTTACAAGGTGGATGAGGATAGGGTCTTGAACAAAAACCTTTCCATTAATGAAGGTGGAATTTTGCCCTTTGCCAACTTTTATTCTATGGATACTTGGTACATAAGGCTTTTGAAAACTGTAGCTGAGGTGGAAGGAATAGATTTAAACACGCCGATTAAAGACTTGCCGCGGGAGAAGCTTGAGCTTTTCCTTTATGGTACTGGAAAGGTTTATCGAGTTTATGGAAAGAACCGCTTTGGCAGGGAAACAGTGATTTTTGAAAGGTTCAATGGCATAATTCCTGATCTTGAAAAGCGGTTTTTTGAAGGAGAGGGAGAGTTGGAAGCCCATGGATTGGGGAAGTATTTTGTTGAAAAGGTCTGTCCAAGTTGTCAAGGTGCAAGGCTCAGACCCGAGGCTTTGAGCGTAAAGCTCAAAGGCTTTAATATTTCCGAGCTCACAGAGCTTTCCATAGATGAGCTTTATAACTTTTTCAAAAATGAGTTGAGGGGAGAGCTTAATGAGTTTGAAAAGGAGGTGGCAAAGTTAATTCTAAAAGAGATTGAAAGCAGGCTTTCCTTTTTGATAAATGTGGGATTGTCTTATTTGACGCTTTCGCGTCGGGCTGCAAGCTTATCAGGAGGTGAAGCACAACGCATAAGGTTGGCTTCCCAGCTTGGCACTGGGCTTTCTGGTGTTTTGTATGTTTTGGATGAGCCTTCAATTGGGCTTCATCCAAGGGATATCAAAAGGTTGATAAACTCCCTTCACAATTTGCGCGATTTAGGAAACACTTTGGTAATTGTTGAGCACGATAGGGATACAATCTTGGCAGCTGATCACGTGGTAGAGCTTGGCCCAGGTTCAGGTAGGCAGGGAGGGAGAATTACTTTTCAAGGGAGTAGGGAAGAGTTTGAAAAATCAGATTGCCTTACTGCCCGATACGTTTTTGGAAGGAAAAAAATTAAATTTAAAAAGCGCGAGTTAATTAAATCAAAAGGTTTTTTAAGACTTAAGGGGGTAAAGCACAATAATCTAAAAAACGTGTCAATTGAGATTCCATTGGGAAATTTTGTAGTAGTAACCGGTGTTTCAGGCTCAGGTAAGTCAAGCCTTGTTGTTGAAACCTTGTATCCAGCTTTAAAGTACTATTTGACCGGCTATTTTGAAGGAAGAATTGGCGAGTTTGAGACAATTGAAGGCTATGAGAATATAAAGCGAGTCTATTTGGTTGATCAATCTCCTATTGGCAGGACTCCACGTTCAAATGTAGCCACTTACATTGGGTTTTTTGATGAGATCAGGGAGCTTTTTGCTTCAACAGTTGAGGCACGCGCGCGAGGTTTTACAAAAAGTCGATTTTCCTTCAACTTGAAAGGCGGAAGGTGTGAGAAGTGCGAGGGAGCAGGGGTGGTCAAAATTGAAATGCAGTTTTTATCCGACGTTTATGTAAAATGCGACCTTTGCAAAGGAAAAAGATACAATGAAGAAACCTTGCAAATAAAGTACAAGGGCAAAACAATTTACGACGTCTTGGAAATGACAGTAGAGGAGGCGTTGGAGTTTTTTTCTGCCCATCCGCAAATTAGCAAAAAGCTTGAGTTTTTAAAAAATGTGGGATTATCCTACATAAAATTGGGCCAGCCAGCGCCAACTTTTTCAGGTGGCGAATCACAGCGCATAAAAATAGCTTCAGAGCTTTCCAAAGCCTCAATTTCTAACAATTTCTATATTTTGGACGAGCCAACAACTGGGCTTCATTTTGCAGATATTGAAAAACTTCTTAATGCCTTGTATAGTTTAGTTGATAAAGGAAACACTGTAGTTGTGATTGAACATAATCTTGATGTGATAAAAAATGCCCAGTACATCATTGACCTTGGGCCAGAAGGGGGTGAGGCTGGAGGAGGGCTGCTTTACCAGGGGCAGGTTGAGGGAATAGAAGGTGTTAAAGAATCATGGACGGGAAAATACATATAAAAATTCCAAATTTCAAATTTCAAATTCCAAAAAAGGTTTTTTTGTTTTTGTTTTTCATCTTTGTTCTTCTCTTTATTTTTCCAGCAGTTTCTTTTGCTCAGCAGAGGGGGCCGAGTATAA
>WFWI01000020.1 GCA_015491205.1 Candidatus Microgenomates bacterium
GGTTGGGGCTTGTTGATAGGCTAAAGTTGTTGTGTATTTGTTTAAGGCCTTGAATAATATTTTGAATGAAGTTTGCAAAAAGGTAGAGAGGGGATTATAATCAAAAAATATGTATTTGGCTCATTGTCCGCTTTGTGCTGCTGGAACGGGGCTTGTTGCTTTGGGAGCAAGTTATTTTGGGATAGATGATGCCATAGTTGGCATCTGGATTGGCGCTTTTGCATTTTCCCTGGGGCTAGTTACAGCCAAAGCAGTGAAAAGAAAGCTTATACCTTTTCAAGATACTTTAATTACTCTAGCAGTCTTTTTCTCTACAGTTTTGCCAGCCTTGGCGTTTTTCAAGCATTATTTTCCTTTGTACATTCATCTTTTTGGCCCTTATGGAAGCTTTTTTAACAAAATGTATATTGTAAAACGATTTTTGGTAGGCTCTTTTATTGGGGCTTTGGTAGTAGTGGCAGCGCCGGGTATAAACAGCTTGATTGTTTCCTTTTTCAAGGGAAAAAAGATTGCTTTTCAGAAATTGATTTTGACTTTTTTGCTGCTTTTTGTCTTTAGCCTAGTTTTCTATTTTTGGCTATGAAAAAGGACAGCATAGAAAAGTTTTTGGAGAAGATAAAAAAGCTTGAGAAGAGTTCAAAGCTTGATCTTTCCTCTGACGAGGATCTTTCCGTTGCTGTAATGAACCTTATTTCAATTGAAGAGCATCTCTTTTTCTCCTATGGAAAAACGAAAAATGGGGAGTTTTTAAAATACCTTGATGAAGTGAGGGAAATGAGGAAGGAGATGATGAAAAAGCTTGTTAAAAGAAAAGAGGGCGAAGTTTGGTGTATTACAAAGCACCTGTTGTCAGCTTCGATGAGGCTTTTTGAGGTGGGAACAAAGTATTTGAGTAGGGGAGAAAAGGGGAAGGCGAGAGAGTTTTTTGAAAAGTCATATAACCTTTACAGCCTTTTTTGGGGGATAAACTTGGGCTTTGTGGAAGTGCCAGAGGGCAAAAAGGAAAGTGAGAAGGAGATAAGGTTTATTTCCAAGGATTTGAAGAAAAAGGAGAGCATAAGTATTTTTGAAAAGCTGGGTGAGATAGTCAAGCGTGCGGTTGACTGTTGTCGGGAATAACTATATAATCAAAGTTAAGATGCGCAAAGGAAGGAGTGCTTTAATAATTCTATTCTTTTTTATTCTTTTGCCTGTTTTGAATGCAGCTCTGGCTGCTTATTTAAAGTTTGATAGGAGTTCCTACAACGGTTCAGTTGGATCCGAGTTTACTGTAAAAGTAATGATTGATACGGAAGGGGAAGAGGTTGTATCATCTGATGTTTATATAAGCTATGATGCTACAGTGCTTGAGCCTCTAAGCGTTGCAGCAGGAGATTTTTTTGATACAGTTACCCACGAGTTCTTAGATGGGAAAATATATGTTGCTGGAATGAGCGATAATATAGGGGTAGGGAAAACAGGGACAGGCGTTATAGCTACAGTAACATTTAGGGCTAAAAGTTCAGGTAGTACAACCTTAACCTACATTTGCGATCCCAATGAAACTCAGAGTTCAAAGATTATAAAAGTTGGATTGGAAGCTGAGAACATTATTGTTTGTGGATCAAATAAAAGTGCGACAGTTGATATAGCTTCAGGAGGAGATTCGGCTTTGGGCGCAGCAGAGGAAAAAGGTGCTATAGCTGAGGACTCTTCAGGAATTACTCCATCTGAGCTACCCAAAGCAGGTGCTTTTGATAATACTATAGAACTTTTATTTTGGGGTGGAATTTTGATTTTTTTTGGTGTGTTGCTTAAGTTTGTGTTTTTATAGACTATGGAAAAAAATAATTTTCAATACAATAACGCTTCACCTGTTAGTGCTTATCCTGATTCTCAGGCAAAAGTAAAGCCCGTAGGTAATTTAAATCTTTTTTCAAGATTGCCTCTAAAGCCTAAAAAGGTATTATCTGTAATTGTTGGACTAGTGCTTAGTGTTTTAATTTTATTTTTCGGATTTAGAATAATCCAAGGAGTGTTTACAAGAGCTGCGGACATTATGCCAAGGGATGTTGTTATTACTGAGATAACTGAGAATTCAGCCAAAATCGAGTGGACCACAGCAGTTGAAACCCAGGGAGTAGTTGAGTATGGGACCACTCCCACAAGTCTTAACTTTTTTGCTCCTGAAACACAAAAAACAAAAAAACATACAGTAGAGCTTACTCTTTTATCTCCAGGCACCACCTATTATTTTCAAATAAGAATAGGTGAAAAGGTTTTTGATAATGCAGGTGTTCCTTGGAGCTTTACCACTAAGGCAAAAGGCGAAAGCGAACAAATAGTGCAGCCTTCGCCTTCACCTGTTAGAAAGGAATCGTCAACCCCAACCCCAACTCCTTATGAGGTGCTTGATCTTGGAGGACCAAGTCCAACCCCAAAAAGCACAATAGATTGTAAAACAGAGACTGATTGTGAGAAGATTAAGCAAAATTTAGGAAAAGGTTGTACAACTCAAGATTATGTAAGATGTGTTTTAAGGCTTACTGGGACCCCAACACCTGTCTCTACTTCTTCAGCAGAAGCTCTGACTCCAACGCCAACAAACACTCCAACTCCGACAAATACCCCAACGCCAACCCCAACTTCGTGAAGGTAGTATTTAGTATTTAGGGATTGTTTTAAAAACCTCGAAGGTTGATTAATAAGCCTTCGAGGTTAATACCTCAGTTTCAAAAAAGAGCGATTAACGATTGGTGATTGAAGATTAACGAGAAAAAAACTCAAAGCGCAAAGCGCAAAACTACAGCGTAAAGCTAAAAGCTATAAAATTTCCTATTTAGTTTTAAGTTTTGCGTTACTTAGTTTATCCAGCTCCATCCAGTTTTGTCCAATTTCTTGCTACTCGCTACTTACTACTTGTTACTTTTTATATAATATACCCTATGCCTCGTCCTTTAAAGATTTTGACAACGCCTAATAAAATTTTGACAACTCCGACAAGGGAGGTGAAGCGGTTTGACAAAAGGTTAAAGAAGCTTATAGAAGATATGATTGAGACTTTAAAAGTACAAAGTGATCCTCCAGGAGTTGGACTGGCTGCCAATCAGGTGGGGGAGGAGTTATCGCTTTTTATTCTTTGGGCAGATCACAGGAAAAAGCCAAAGGCAATTATTAACCCAAAAATTTTGAAAGCTGTCAAAGGTAGGAAGAAAAAGAGCAAGAAAGTAGAGCTTGAGGGCTGTCTTTCAATCCCCAAAATTTGGGGTGAGGTAGAAAGGGCAGAGAGAGTGCTTCTTGAGTATTTCAATGAAAAAGGTGAGAAGAAAAAAGAATGGTTTGATGGCCTGGAGGCAATCGTGGTGCAGCACGAGGTGGATCATTTAAATGGCATTCTTTTTACTTCTCATGTATTAAAACAAGGCAGGCCGCTTTTTAAGGAAGAGGGAGGTGAACTCAAAAGAATTGAAATATAAAAGCATGGTCCTTCCTATGCACGATTGTTTACAGAAAGGACTAGAAGGGTGGTTTTGCGTTGTTCTAAAAGAGTAAAAGTGTTATAAGAAAATTTACTACGTTTCCTACTGTTTGAGCGGCTAAAGATTTTCCTCCCAAGGGCAGAATAAAAAGCAAAAGTAAGAGAGGGCCATAGGAGGAAAGTTCTCGCCATTGGTAGACTTTCTCCTCAGGTAGTAGTCCTTCTACAATTTTGAATCCATCCAAAGGATATATTGGTACAAGGTTGAAAAAGGCAAGCATTAAATTTATGCTTACAAAGTAAAAGATTGTTGGGGCTAATAAAGAGGAAAGAAGGATAGTATTCCCAAAGATTATTGTGATTATTTTTAATAATAGGCTTGCCAAAACTGCAAGGATAAGATTTGAGGCCGGCCCAGCTAAAGATATAATTGCTGTATCGCGCCTGGGATCTTTTAAATTGAAAGGATCAAACATAACTGGTTTTCCCCAACCAAAGCCGAAAAAGACAAGGGCTAGCGTTCCGTAAAGATCAAGATGGGCCCTTGGGTCAAGAGTTAACCTTCCTTGGGAGCGAGGGGTAGGGTCGCCTAGCTCATCTGCTGCTTTTGCATGGGCAAACTCGTGCACAGCAATAGCAATTAAGATTGATAGAAAAATCAAACTTCCTACAATCGGGTTTTCCAAAAACACTTGTATTAGCATAAGTAATATGATATCATAAAGATCTAAATTCCAAATCCCAAATTCCAATTTCCAAACAAATCCCAATTACCAAACTTTCAAATTACCAAAACGTTTGGGTCATTGGGTGATTGGAATTTAGAAATTGTTTGGGATTTGGTGATTGGAATTTGGAATTTTTATTATTATGCCTGGTCCAGCTTGTTATCATTGCGGAAAATCAGCTCAATTTGGTCATTCATCCACCCATAGAAAAGGTGTGGCTGGAGGCCGTTGGAAAAAACGCGCTCCAAAAACCCGAAGGATTTTTAGGGTTAACCTGCAACCTGTTAGGATCGTTTTGGAAAATGAGAAAATAAAAAGGGTTAAAATCTGCTCCAAATGTCTTAAAAGAATAAAAAAGGATCTGCGCGAAGGCAAAAAGCCTTTTCTGCAGCTTGCTAACCCGCAGCAATATCTATCTAAATTCCAAGCACCAAATTCCAATGACCAAACAAATTCCAATAATCAATAACCAAATTCCAAACATTTTGTTTGGGATTTGAGATTTGCCCTGTACCGGAGCCTGTGGCACGGTACAGGGCACCCCGAACTGATCTATGATCTGGTTCGGGGTGAGATTTGGTGCTTGTTTGGATACTTGGAATTTGGGATTTGGAATTTTTATTTATGTCCATCTCCGTTGCTTTGGCGGTTTACAACGAGGAGGAGTTTATTCACCTTCCACTAGAATCTACAATTGATTGGGTAGATGAGATTGTGATTGTTGACGGTGGCTCAACTGACAAAACAGCTGAAATTGCCCGCTCTTATGGCCCAAAAGTGAAAGTAATTCACAGCCCCAATCCTGTAATGTTTCACATAAACAAGCAGAAAGCTTTGGAAGCTTGCAAAGGCGAGTGGATCCTGCAGCTTGATGCAGATGAAAAGGTTTCAAAGGAGCTAGCAGAAGAAATCCAACGGGTTATAAAAATGGATAAGAAGGAGCTTGAGGAGTACCAGAAAAATCTTCCGGAAAGAGAGCTTTTTTTAAGACACCAGGCCTTGGTAGAGGAGAGGATAAAAGCGCAAGGAGGTAAAATTTACAAGAAGGGTCCGATAGTTGCATTTTTTATTCCAAGATTAAACTTTTTCTTAGGAAAGTTTTTGCGCTATGGCGGGCTTTATCCTGATGGTTCAATAAGGCTTGTTAAGCGCGGTAAGGCCTTTTTCCCTTGCAAGGATGTGCACGAGGTGATGGAGGTTAAAGGTAGGGTCGGCTGGCTGCAAAACCCGCTTTTACATTACGACTCTCCCACCTTTTCCCGCTATATTGCAAGAAACAACCGTTATGTTGAGCATCTGGCGCGCGAGCTTGCAGAAAAGGAGCCAGGGTTTAGCCTCAAAAGCTTTATAGATTACGTTTTTATAAAGCCTATTGTTTGGTTTTTCAAAACCTTGATTTTGTACAAGGGGATTTTGGATGGGTGGCGCGGAGTGGTTTTCTCCTTTTTCTCAAGCACGAGGTTTGCAAGAGCTTACTTAAGAAAACTCAAATCTCAAAACTCAAATGTCAAATCCACAACTTAAAACTCAAAACTAAAATAATATAGATTTAAGATTTGAGTTGTAGTTTTGAGTTTTGACATTTGAGTTTTGAGTTTATATAATTAATTCATGTGCAGAAAAACTTTTAAAGCATTTTTAACAGGTGGTGTTTTAGGATTTTTAGCAGGAGTTCTCTTTGCTCCAAAGGAAGGAGAGAAAACAAGGGAGGACTTGAAAAAGAAGATTGAGGAATTTAGGAAATTGCTTGAGGAAAAAGAAGTTGATAAAAAAATAGAAAAAATTTTTGGTGAAGTGAGCAAGACCACAAAAGAAGCTTACTTTACAGCTCAAATGGCCATAGTTGAGGGACTGGCTGAGTTTAAGGGGGCATTGTCTGAATTGGACAAAGAAAAATATTCTGCGTTAATAAGAGAAAAGATTGATGGAGTAAGAAAGAAGTTTAACCTTGATCAAGAGGTTGTCGAAAAATTAAGACAAAGATTTGAAAGAGAAAGAAGAAGATTGCAAAGGGCAGCTGAAAGGTACTTATCAAAAAAGGGAAGTAAAAGTTCTTCTAGAAAGAAGTGAATTTAACAACTCTTTTTTACGCTCTTGGAATAATCTTCTTCTTATTGTTTTCTGTTCTTATTTTTTTCTTTCTCTTTGTTTCCATAACCACTTATCTGAAAATTAAACGCAGGATTAAAGAGATCAAAGATACAAGGCTTTTGTTTTCGGTTTTTCAGACAGCTCTGGAG
>WFWI01000021.1 GCA_015491205.1 Candidatus Microgenomates bacterium
TTTTAAAAGAGGAGAATCATCAGGCAGCTGGGCCTTGGCAGCTATTTCAAGGATAACCTCTCTGTGCTTATCGTGGGCTAGTTTTATTTTGCTTGTAAAGGAGGGGTTGTTTTTAAGCTCAGCGTTTTTAAGAGAAAAAAGAACTAGCTTTTCAAACTCCTTTTCGGCTTTAAGACTTGTTTTTAAAGCAAGCCGTAATTTTCCTTTGTTTGAAAGGCCCAAAGCCATAGAAATCTTTTTATCTGAAAGTTCCAAAAGCAGCTTGGCCTTTTTTTCTGGGTTAAAAGTTAAAAAGAGGCGGAGTTTGTCTTTTAGGTCTTTTAAAAAATAAAGAGGGTGGTCAGGCAAAATACCTGGGTAAGGAAGGTTGTAGTTTGTCTTTGGAGCAGTTTTTTTAACTCCCTTTATACTCTGGGCTAAGGAGCCTGGCACGAAAGAAACAAAGGCAAACAAAAAAGCGAGAACAAGGGCAAGTTTTTTCATAACTAAATTATAATACATTGGAAAAAGTTGGCTAAACTGGACAGAGCTAGACTGAGCTTGTCAAAACTGGTTGGAAGGTTAGAAGGTTGAAAGGTTTGAAGGTTTAAAAGTTGGAAAGTTTTAAGTTTTAAGCTCTAAGATCAGTTTTAGGATTTTGGTTTTAAGATTTAGGATTTTATTGTTTGGTCATTGGTGCTTGGGTATTGGAATTTTTTTAACAAAAATACCCCCTACCCAAAAGGCAGGGGGTGTTTGAGGGCAAAAGATTTTATTTGATTGCCCTCTTTAGAGCTTTACCAGCTGTAAAGCCAGGAGTTTTTGTGGCTGGGATAGTGATCTCCTCACCAGTTTGAGGATTCCTTCCTTTCCTGGCTGCTCTTTTCCTTACAACAAAGGTTCCAAAGCCTGTAACAACGACTTTCTCTCCCCTTTTGAGAGCATCAGCAATTACGTCAAATACAGCGTTGACTGCATCTTTTGCAGCTTTGGCTGTAAGACCTGCTCTTTTAGCAACTTGGGCAACAAGATCTGCTTTTGTCATGCTTTTCACCCCCTTTCTTTTGAAAAGTCAACTTTTAAAAGATTGATTTAGAATACAAAAAAAATAGCTTTCTGTCAATACGTACAGAAAACATCCTTTTACATCAATCTATATCAAAATTTATTTTAAATTTGGGTTGTCGCCTCAGCCCGGAATTCTCTTATTACTGTAATTCTTATTTGGCCAGGGAAGATATCAAATTTTTTCTCTATTTCTTCTTTTATTTTGTGGGCAAGAAGGGTAGCATCTTCATCAGAAATTTCCTCAGGTTTGACTATTACTCTAAGCTCCCTACCAGCCTGAAGAGCATAGGCTTCTTTTACGCCCTTGAACTTTTTAGCAGAGTCCTCAATTGTTTTTATTCTTTTCAAATACTGCTCAAAGTCCTCGTGCCTGGCGCCTGGCCTGCCGCCTGAGACAGCATCAGCAATATACACAATCACAGCCTCAACCGAGGGAAAAGGAATATCTTCGTGATGGGCAGCAACACAGTCAATCACCTCCTTTGGGAAGTTGTACTTTTTCAAAAGCTCAACCCCAAGCTGAACGTGTGATCCTTCCTTATCAGTTATTACTTTTCCAATATCGTGCAGCAGACACCCAAGGCGCACAACATTAACATTAGCCTTAAGTTCGTGTGCTATAGCAACTCCTATCTTTGTTTCTTCAAGAGTGTGTTGGATCATGTTTTGGCCGTAGGAGAAGCGGTATTTAAATCTTCCTAAAAGCTTTATAATCTCAGTTGGTAGGTTGTAAACGCCAACTTTGTGGGCAAGCTCTTTACCGGCTTTGAAAATCACCTTTTCAATGTCAGCCTTGGTTTTTTTAACTATTTCCTCAATCCTGTGGGGTTGGATTCTACCGTCTCTTATAAGCCTTTCCAAAGCCTCTTTTGCAATAGCCCGGCGTACAGGATCAAAGGAGGAAAGCTTTATTACTCCTTCCTCCTCCAGGTCAACATCCACACCAGTTGCCAGCTCAAAGGCCCTGATGTTTCTTCCTTCCTTTCCAATTATTCGTCCTTTAAAGTCCTCGGAAGGAAGCTTAACAGTTGACAAAGTGTATTCAGCTACATAATCAGTGGCTCCATAGCGCATAGCATCAGCCAAAATTTCGCGTGCTTTGGCTTCTGCTTCCTCTTTTGCTTTTTCCTCAGCTTCCTTTATTCTTGAGGCAATTTCCTTTTTAAGTTTTTCTTCCCAGGAGCGGAGAAGTAACTCACGGGCCTGATTTGAGGAGAGCTTGGCCAGCTTTTCAAGCTTTGCAATGATCTCAGCCCGCCTCTTTTTGACCTCTTCAATCTCCTTTTCAAGCCGCTTTTTTTGATTTTCCAGCTCTGAAGCTTTTTTATCAAGCGCTCTTTCCTTTTCCAAAACAAGCTTTTCAACCTCCAAGGCCTTTTCCTTTATTTTCTCAGCCTCTTTTTGAGCCTCCTCCTTTATTCTTTCAGCCTCTTTTTTTGCTCTTTCAAGCTCTTTTTCTACCTCTTGTTTTTTCTTTAATAACTCCTCCTCGAGTGATTTTGGGTATAGTCCTAAGGATTTAAGTATTGTTTTTAGCATAGCAGAAAAATTTTTACAGGGAAGATAAGGGGTTATTTGCGTTTGCTCAAAAGGCTACTACGGGTTTTTATAAAGCCAAAAATTTTCATATTATCCCTCACCTTCCCTAATTTTTAATTGATAAACAATTTTATTAAGAAAGAAAGGGAAAATCAACTAGAGTAGCTGGTAGCTAGTAGTTAGTAGCTAGTATTTAGTATATCGTATTTTTAGGAATTGTTCAAAAAAACTAGGAGGTTGATTAAGAAACCTCCGACGTTGATACCTTGGTTTTTATTCAAACAACTTTTTTCTCACCGCCTTCTCAACCTTTTCCTTAAGCTTTTGATCCTCCTTTAGCCTTTTCATTACCTGCTGCATGCCTTGGCCCAAGGTTTCTCCATTAAGTTTTATGAAAGAGCCTGATTTTTGAACGACCCCTGCGTCAATGGCAGCTTGAAGAAGAGCAAATTCCCTTTCAACCCCATTTTCGGTTATAACAAGCTGTGCTTCTTTAAAAGGCGGAGCCACTTTGTTTTTTACAACCTTTACCCTTATCCTTGCGCCGTAAATCTTCCCATCTTTTTTTAAAGACTCAACTCGCCTTACATCCATTCTGACTGAAGAGTAAAATTTCAAAGCCATGCCGCCAGGCGTTGTTTCAGGATTGCCAAACATAACGCCTACCTTTAGCCTTATCTGATTAGTAAAAAGCACCACGGTTTTGGATTTTGCTACAATACCAGTAAGCTTTCTTAAAGCTTGGGACATAAGCCGGGCTTGAAGGCCAATCTGCATCTCACCCATCTCACCTTCAATTTCAACCCTTGGCACAAGCGCAGCTACAGAGTCAACAACCAAAATGTCTATTCCACCTGATCTTATTAAGGTTTCTGTGATTTCCAAGGCCTGCTCGCCAGTGTCAGGCTGGGAGATTAAAAGATCATCTATTTTAACGCCAATTTTTTTTGCCCAGCTTGGATCAAGCGCGTGCTCAGCATCAATAAAAGCTGCCACCCCTCCTTTTTTTTGAGCCTCAGCCACAGCTGATAAGCAAATGGTTGTTTTCCCAGAGGCTTCTGGCCCGAAAACCTCAATAATTCTGCCTTTAGGAAGGCCGCCAACTCCAAGGGCAGCGTCCAAGGTAATAATTCCGGTTGGGATAACATCAACGCTTACCTTTGGTTTTTCTCCAAGCCGCATTATAGCCCCTTTTCCAAACTGCTTTTTTATCTGCTCAACTGCATGTTTTACTGCCTCGGTTTTAAAATTTTTCTGATCAGGCATAGAAGCTTTTTAAATTTCTAACTTTGGTTTAATTATGCCAAAAAAATAAGGGTTTTACAAGGAGGAGAGTAGAATAAATTCCAAGCACCAAATTCCAATAACCAAACCCGCCTGCCATCGCCTGCGGCTCAGGCCAATGGCGGGCAGGCAAATTCCAATGACCAATGATCAAAATTCCAAACAAGATTAGTTTGGAAATTGGAATTTGGAATTTGGATATTGTTTGGTCACTGGTGCTTGGTTATTGGGATTTATTTATGCTATATCTGCCATTACTCCTTCCAGCTTTTTGAAGATTTTGTAGGCAAAAGCAAAAAGGATGAGCGAGATAACAAGTCCTATAAGAAGGCTTGAAAACTTGGGAAAGTCGCCGCCCAAAAGCACCTTTCTATAGGCGTTTATAAAAACTGCCATAGGGTTGAGCTTGAAGATAAAGCGGTATTTTTCTGGAAAAAACTCAGGCGCGTAGATAACAGGCGTGAGATAAAACCAGAGCGTTAGGACAAGGTTGAAAAGGTATTGCACGTCTCGGTAAAAAAGGTTGAAGAGGGAAAGGATAAGTCCAATTCCAAAGACAAAAAGCGCTTGCAAGAGAAAAATTAGGAGGAAAAAGAGCATAAAAGGTGTAAAGGGAATTTTAAAAAATACCATAAGTATAAGGAATACGCCAAAGGAGAGGAAGAAGTCAAAGGCTTTTGCCAAAATTGTGGAAAGCACCAAAATCTCCCTTGGAAAGTAGACCTGTTTTATAAGCGAGGCATTGGAGGAAAGGCTGTTTAAGGAGGCATTTAAAGCATTGGCAAGAAAGGTCCAAGGAAGCAGTCCTGCATAGAGGAAGATTGGATATGGCACCCCAAGGTTTCCAAAGCGCAAAATTTTGGAGAAAACAAAGGAGAGGATTAACATTTGGAAAAACGGGTTTAAAATTACCCAGAAAAACCCTAGGAAAGACTGCTTATACCGCGCCTTGATTTCCCGCAATGTAAGCTCCAAAACCAGGTCTTTGTATTTCATGGTCTCAAAATTTCAAATTTCAAAATCCAAATGTCAAATCAATGACAAATGTCAAATTTCAAATGTCAAACTTTTAATTTCTTTTGCTCTTTTTTAAAATACTTGAAAAAATTAATGTTAATTCGTGAGCTTCCTTCCATAGTCTACGACACTCGTCTTTCTTGTCTGGATTAGCTTTTGCTATAATCCTTAACCAGTGCATTGTCTCTTTTGCTTCTTTTTTACATAAGGCTATTTTATGCTTAAAGTCTCTTTTAGACTCAGCTGCATCCGCTTCCATATAATTTGCTCCTATGCTTGTTCCAGAGCGCACAAATTGAGACTTCAGTGATAAATTTATTGAGTCATCTGGCAAACTTTTTGCAAATTCAATAACTCTTTCTCCAAACTTAGCTGTTCTTTCTCCTAAATCATATTTATTTTTGTCATTTGCCCAGTACCAGAACAAGTACGGTACTGGGCTACCCTGAACCGAGCTCTGCTCTGGTTCAGGGTGGATTTTGACATTGATTTGTCATTTGACATTTGAAATTTGAAATTCTCAAAGATCAATGTCTCTTCTATACCTCTCCACCCCTTCTTTCACCTTTCCATCAAAAACAACCCTTCCCTCTTTCAAATATATCACCCTTTCGCAAAACCTTTCCACTTCCTCAATATTGTGGCTGACGTAAAGGATAGTTACTCCTTTTCTTTTAAACTCCTCCATTTTGGCCTTGCACTTTGCTTGAAAAGCCATATCTCCCACAGCTAAAATCTCATCCACAAGCAAGATTTCCGGATCAACAGATACAGCTACAGAAAAGGCTAGCCTCATATACATCCCAGAGGAGTAGTGTTTAAGTGGTATATCCAAAAACTTCCTGTCAAGCTCGGAAAATTCAACAACTTCTTCAAACCTCTCTTTTGCTTGTTTTCGTGAAAGGCCTAAGATCACAGCGTTTAGGATTATATTCTCCCTGCCTGTAAGCTCAGGATGAAAGCCAGCGCCAAGCTCAATAAGGGGCGAGACCTGGCCGTTTATCTTGAGCCTACCTTTTGTAGGCTTTGAAACCCCGGCAATAAGTTTTAAAAGAGTTGATTTTCCAGCTCCATTTCTGCCAATTATTCCCACTGTCTCGCCCTTTTTTATTTCAAAAGAAACATTTTTTAAGGCCTCTACTTTTTCCAAAGGCTTCTCTCCCAAAAGGAGTGCTTGCAGGGCTTCCTTTAAGGTTCTTTGGTGCTGAAGGAAAAAATACTTGGAAACGTTTTGAAAGGAAATAACTGTTTGCATAAATTCTACTTAACTCTTTTTTTAATTAATTCCTTAACAGAAATATTTGCTTGTTTTAAGATAGAGAGCAAAGTCTTTCTTTTAAGGTCTTTGTTATGCATAGGCAATGTAACTCTTAAGTTCGGCTTGTGTATTGATTTTAAAACTATATGGCTTCCTTTTTGATGATGAATGAAGAAGCCTCTTTTTTTGAGAAATTTAAGTAGTTTTTTAGGCCTTACAGAGGGTATGTTTGTCATTTTAAAGATTAGTTGTTGGGAAATTTATCTTTACTTTCCCTATAAATATATCCTCTGTTTCCTCTATCGGCTCAACCTTATCCTTGGCCAAACTTTCTAAATAAGCTTCTATAGCTTCAGTTATATTCTTTTTCGCTTCCTCAAAAGTATCTCCTTCTGATATACATCCTGGTAGGGAAGGCACAAAAGCTGTATACCCTCCCTCCTCTGCTTCTTCAAAAACAACACTGTATTCTAAAATTTTTTTCTTTAACTTTCCCCCCATGTTTCCAAAGTATAACAGAAATTTTTATTATTAAGGTATATAATTTTACCATGACCTTTGAAGAAAAAATAAAAAAAGCAAAAGAAGTCTTAAAAGAGGCTGGCAATCGCTGGAAACACAAAGAAATTGCAATTGCCTGGACAGGGGGGAAGGATTCTACTGTAGTGCTCCATTTGACGCGCGAGGTATTTGGTGGAAAAGTCCCTTTTCGCGTAATGTTTAATGACTCCACTATTGAATTCCCAGAAGTTTACGAGTTTATCAAAAAGCTGACAAAGGACTGGCAGCTTGATCTTATCTGGCAAAAACACTTGCCTGAGGATTTAGAGGCTTATCATCAGGCAATGGAAGAGGGAGAAAGAGAAAAAGCAATGGAGATAATGAGAATAGCCAAGATTAACGCTATAAACTATGCTTTGGACAAGTATAAAATAAAAGCTTTTATCTCAGGCATCCGCTGGGATGAGCATTCCGCGAGATCTGGCGAAAAATACTTCTCTCCTCGCTCTACCCATACGCGAGTCCACCCAATCTTGCACTTTACTTTGGATGATATTTGGAAGTACATAAAGCTTTTCAATATTCCTTATGTTTCCCTTTATGATAAAGGCTACAAATCTCTTGGCGAGGCGCCCTTTACAAAGCAAGTAAAAGACCCCCACGCCCCCGAGCGCGCCGGAAGGGAGGCAACAAAGGAAAAGGTTATGGATAGGTTAAGGAAGTTGGGGTATTGGTAGTAAAATTAAAAATTCAAAATGAAACCTAGAACCAGATCAGAGATCGATTCTGGGTTGCTCAGCACCGTGCTAAAGGCTCTGATGCTGAGCAAAATTAAAAATTAGTCTATATGCAGATTTGCAGTGCAACTGAAAATTTGCATACCATAGTGGTATTGACAACTACTTTGTAATCTTTTACAAGACAAAGCATATGCAAGTTTTACAAAGCAAAATTAGCAAACGAAATCAAACAGTGGTTCCAAGCGAAATAAGAAAACTGTTAAATCTTAAACAGGGAGAGAGAATAGTTTGGAAAGTAGTATTAGTAAAAGGAGCCCCAAAAGTCCTTATTGACAAGCTTCCAAAAGATATTGTCTCTTACGCAAGAGGCTTAGGAAAAGAGATTTGGGAAGATGTGGACATTGAAGATTATGTAAAATCGCTTAGAAAAGAATTGGGTTACCCGATTTTCTAACAAACGATAAACAACTAAAAAGCGTGAAAGAAATTCAAGTCAAAATGCTATAACTAGCTTCTATCACCACCCCGCATCTTCCTTCTCGTTTGGTCATTAGGTTAATTAGAAATTAGTCATTTCATACCAGCTCCGACTACCTCTGTCCAGCTTTGTTTAATCTAGCCAACTCTCCCACCTTCTAATCTTTCTCCACTTCCAACTTCAAATATACTTCTTCGCTAATCTTATTGTCTCTTCTCTAAAAAATCTTTTTACCTTTTCCCAATCTACTTTTTTAATCATCTCCGGCATCTCAGATTTCTCTGCATCTTCAAAATACTGAAGAGCTTTAAGAAGAGTTAATTTATTTGACTCAAAATTCTGATACTTTTCATCATAAAATTCAAACATCTTCTCGATAGAAAAACATTCTGTTGCTAAAAAGTAAAGATCAATAAAATCTTTTTTTGTTCCACGGTCTGTTATTGCCACTAATTTCATTGCTGCAATATCTTCCTTTGAAGCTAAAAGAATTTCTCCAAAGGGAGTTGTTTCTCTAATCAAATTGTAAGGATAGTAAAATAAACTAAATTTTATTCCATTAAATTTCCCTAACATGGTACGTGGGGTCTCAACCTCCTCATCATACTTTCCAATTTTCTTTAATTTATTCTTAACCTCCTTAGTTTCAAACTCAATATTTGTAAAAAAATCAAAGTCAATCGAGCGTCTGTGTCCTAAATGAAGTGCCAAAGCAGAACCTCCTGCTAAATAAGTACCCGGAGGTAAAATTTTTTTCTCCCCTAATAAGGCCAGAGTTTTTCGCGCATGCTCCGATAAGGTTCTTGGAAACATTTTACCTTTTTAAGAGGTAAATTGTAAACAAGAGCCCAAAAAGAAGCGCTCTTTAACGAAAAATCACGATAGTTCTTTAAAGTCTCTTTTATTTCTTCCTCTGTATAATGCTTTCTAACCCATCTTACTGCCCTTACATTGCCTTTATCAAGAAGTCTGCTAATAACAAAATATCTTTTCTTTTTTGGGTCAAGCTTCTTAACATTTACATCCCAGAAATAGTGATGAAGATATTTAGGAATTCTCATAAAATATATTATACCTGATAATTACCTTCCAACTTTACAACTTTTAAACCAGTTTATTCAGTTTTAACCAGCCCCGTCTAGTTTAGCCAGCTTTGTCCAGCTCCGTCTAGCTCCGTCCAGTTTAGTCAACTTTCAACTTTCCAACCTTCTTACCTTTCAACCTTTTAACCCTCTCACCTTCCACCCAATTCCAAATTAACAACAAAAGGGCAACTTTTTATAACACTCTTTAAATAACAGTCCGACTAAAATTTCTATTAAGTCAAAAAAAGTCGGGTATGATTTTTTAGCTATCTTATCTTTTCACTTTCCAATAATAGACTTTTTCATATAATTTAAATTATGAAAGCTTTTTTGTTTATTGACGGAACCAACCTTTATGCTGCTCAATATGAATTTGTAGATGCAAGAAAATAAATGAGTTTTTGAGCAAAATAAAAAAACCGCGAAGCTTAAGTCCGCGGATAGAGCGGC
>WFWI01000022.1 GCA_015491205.1 Candidatus Microgenomates bacterium
ATATGAAAGAAATAGGCCCTAACAATCAGGGGTCAAAGATAAAGGATAGTGACCCTCACTCTCTATTAAACGATTTTTATTTAGCGATAGAGAAAGCAAATAATAGTAGTTCTCTACTTGAGCGATTAGAGGAGCTTTTTAAAGGAGATGGCCCTCCAAAAGATCGTAGTAGGAGAGAGTTTTTAAGGTATGCATCCCTAGCATTATTTGGTGTCTCCCTCGCAGGATTCCTAGGCTGTGCTTCTTCACCAAGGGAAGAGCCAGTAGGCCCTTCTGGAGATGGTGGCCGTGACCGTGTTCATCCGGTTGAAGTAAAAATACGCGAAGGGGCTTTAAGGAAAATGAAAGTAACTGGTGTTCTATATTCTCCCCTTGGTGGGAATCCATTTATTGTGTTGTCTGATTTGGGTGCAACTGAAAGCTTTAATCCAGGAGATTTGGTTACTCCTACTAGTTTAGTTGGGGTTAAAGAGTTACCTGAAGGAGAACGCAGAAGTTTTTTAAAATATTTAAATGCGTGGAGGTCGTGGTTAAGAGTTTATAATGATGGCTTTGCTATTGTACCTAGAGGTGTTATACCTGAGGCTTTGGAGGATTTGTTTAGTATATGGACTTTTGGGGAGTTGAGAAGGGGTAAGTTTTGGAGTACAATACAAGGCGAGTTAGAAAAGAGGGTAGAAGCTATTGAAGAAGGTGAGTGGAGGAAGCTTCCTTGGAGGTTTTTGGTAATTTTGTTGGTAAACTTAGAAGCAGAGGAAAGACGATGGTTTGATTATCTCAGAGAAATTGCTTCAAACAAGCATTTATTTGAAATCTTGAATCAGTTTGCCAATGGTCAGCTTGGATTTTATGGACTTCCACCTGATAGTGTTGTGGGTCCATTTCCTTTTGTTTTGGAAGGTAGGTTGTTGAATAAAAACGCAGCAGAAAGACCGCTCGCAAAATTTGGAGGTTTTATGGTGCCTCTTGTGTCTTCACCTGTTAATAATAAAGATGTAGGTGATTTACAACTGCCTGAAGTAGACTATTGGAATAGTTTTGGAATACCTGCAAGCTTGTTTTTGGAAGAGCAGCAGGATAGGAAAGGGGCTTTTTATAGAGGGAGGATAGTTGTTGGTGATCTTTCGAGAGAATTTGTTATTGAAGATCAAGAATTAGGAAGCGAGATAAAAGAAGCCTTAGAAGGAAGGGGAGGCTCCTTACAGGTATTTTTTGATCCAACAGGAAAAGGGAATTACAATGGAGAGTTTAAGAGAGGCTTGTGGTTAGATAACAATAAAGTAGTGTTGTTTAGCTTTAAAAAGGATGGACGGATTAAAGTAGAGGTGAAAGGTGGTATGATAACTGAAGTGACAGGCATTTTCCAACAGGCAGCTAATGGCAATGTGCCAGAACTTTGCATTTTTGGTCTCATGTCTCCTTATGAGTTTTTAAAAAGGCTGTTGGGAACAATTGAGGCTGTAAGTCAGAATCCAGACATAAGAGAGTTAGTTGAGGAATTAGGATCAGCTTCTTATTTATTACCCGAGGAGAAGGCTCTTAGAGATAGAATGCTCCAGTGGTTTATCCAAGCTTCTTTGAAAGGAATAGGATCGCCTGAAAACTGGGGTGTGGCAATAGGGAATTTGCCGGTGTATAAAGTTACAATAGAGCCTGGTGGAGGTCGTTGGGATTTGAAGAAGTTTTTTGGGGGAAGAGAGATTTCCTTAGATAAGAATGAAGCTCCAGTGGAGGCAGGATTGTTTTTTAGGCAAGGTGACTATATTCCAATATGGAGAACTAATAAGTCAGATGATGGTGAGGTTTGGATTATTGTAGGATGGGGAAGGGAGCTTGGTAGAGGCAAGGCAGTGGCTTATGCTGTAAAAATGAGCGAATTTGTAAAGGGAGGAGGTTTGTTTTTGTCAGGTAAAACTTTGCTGGAGCGATTGGCAGATTTGGCCGACACTATAGCTCCATTTGCTGCAGGAGGAGCAGCAGGCAGGTATGGAGGGAGGGTTATAGGGAAGATCTTTAAATTAGTTAAATAGCAGATTTTAATTTGGCCCTAAAGGAACAAGAGGTACTAATACTTTTTCTCCCGGTGAAAATGTAGTGTTTTTTCCAGTTTCGTTGACTAAGGCTAGAATGTCTGGAGGAACTAAGAATCTTTCAGCAATTTCCTCAAGAGTTATTTCTTTTGTAACCTCAAAATTTACCGTAGGAATTCCTCTTTTTGGAAGGGATATTTTTTGGCCTGCAAGTATCCTGTTTGGATCTCTAATTCTGTTTACTTTTGCTATATAAGTAAATAATGAAGGATCGCCATAGAATCTTTCAGCAATTGAAGAGAGGGTGTCTCCTGGTTGTATTGTGTATTCTACATAAAAAACGACGGTTGGTTTGGGAGACAGCTTTAAATAAGGATAGAATCTTCCGAGTTTAGTAATAGCTTTTACGTAGGCTTCTGCTTCTTCAAATTTAGTCTCAGGGTTTATGAGATCTAAAGCTCCTTGATCTTCGAGTCTTTTTGTAAGAGCTTGTACTGCTTCATTTCTTAGCTTTTCAAAGACTTGGCGGTGAGGTTGAGGAAGACTATCGACATCAAGAGGGTTTGGTATATTGTATTCAGCTGCATATTTTAACCAATCGTTCCACAGTTTCCCAGCTTCTGGTCCACCGTTGTACTCAGCTAAAGCTGGGATAACTTGTCCGTTATATCTTTCTAAGGCTTCGTCTAGATAATAGATCATAGCTAAGGTTGATCCTTCAGGAGTGTTTTTAATAAAATCTTCTATGTTTTCTGAATATTCAGGAAAGTAATCTTTTACTAATGAGACAAATTCAGGATTATTGCTAAGATAGTTTACATTAAAGAGCGCAATTTGGGTTAAACCATATGCGCCTTGAATACCTTCATAAGATCTAGCCCTAATGTTCCACTTTGATTCTTGGGTAATTAGAGCATCTACCAGATTGGAAGGAATATTGTATCTTGAAAAAATTGCGACAATGTCAAACACATGACGTTTTAAAGTCTGCAAATCTGCTTTTTCTGGGTTTTCTAGTAGATGAGGAAAGGAGGAAACAGTGGGTACAGCTTCAATTGGGCCTAGTATTTCGAAAGCCGGTTTAGATTGCTCATTGTCTATTTGCGTGGGAATAGGCTCTTGAGGAGTAAGGATTAAGGTTGGAGTTGGTTGTTGGGGTGGAATATCTGTAAGGCCTGGATTGGCCTTGTCTTGGTCTGGGTTTAGGTAAAGATAGAGGGCAGCAGCGAATACCCAAAGAGTTAAGGCTATTCCTGAGAGGCAACCTAGTTCCTTTTTTTTCTCAGGGGTAAGTGTTTTTGCATACTCGTCTTTATATTTTGTTTCAGACATTATACAATTATATAATAATATCCTATAGAATACAAGTGCTTTCTGCTCATTCTTACAATAATTAAATTTAAAATTTAAAAAGAGCCTATTTCCCTTGACACACCAGCTTTAATTTTATATACTATAATCGTCCTCCTGATGAGGCGGGCTGAAAAAGGGCTTTTCTTGACGAAATCGGAAGATGAGGGTAACCCCGAACCAGATCCCCCGCTGCGTGGGGGAACGGTTCAGGGCAGCGCCCCGAACCGAGCCGTTAGGCTCTGGTTCAGGGAATGAGAAGGCAGCAGTCTGGGGCAGCACCTCAGAGGGCCTTCTTCCCATTGTTCTACCGAGAAAAGCCTTAAAGCTAAAGCCCATCAGGAGGATAGTTTGTAGAAAATCGCCAATTATCAAGGCTTAATTTTTAATTTTTTAACTTTTTAGTAAAAGCTGCCGCAATGTCCTTTTCAGAAGTTGCCTCGCGGAAAAGAAGGATATAAATCGTGAAATTGTTTAATATAATTACAAATTTAGTTCACTCTCCATGGTAAAAAACAATGATGATCCTTTGAAA
>WFWI01000023.1 GCA_015491205.1 Candidatus Microgenomates bacterium
ATTGTATACCTTAACAATGATGAAAAAGGAATCGCGCCTTTAAAACTTGTTGATGTGCCACAAGGTGAACATGAGCTCTCAGTATATTTGCCTGGGTTTTTTAAAAGGACAAGAAAAGTTCTTGTAAACGAAGGTTACAGATTGAACGCTTATTTTAAACTTGCCATTGACAAGTCCCAGCAAGAAAGGTTAAAAAAGCTTGAAGAAAGCACAAAAGAAAAAGAAGCAACAGAAGAAGCAAAAGCAAAAACTTTTGTAAAAATAAGAAATACTCCTACTGGCTGGCTAAGAGTCCGCTCTGAACCCTCTCTTGGGGCTTCAGAAAGCGCTAAAATAAAAGTGGGGGCCCAATTTGAGCTTCTGGATGAACAAAAGGGGTGGTACAAGATAAGGTTTAATGGAAAAGAGGAGGATTTAGTTTCAGGCTCCTTTGAAGAAGGATGGATCTCCTCAAGATACGCGGAAAAAGTTGATTAACTAATAAAAACTCAAAGCGCAGAAGTCAAAACTACAGCGTAAAGCTAAAAGCTATATAATTTTTTCCTCGCTAGTTTTAAGTTTTGCGTTGTAGCTTTGCGCTTTGCCTTTTGCGCTTTAAGCTTCTATTCCTGGCTACTCGCTACTTACTACTTGCTACTACCTCATTTCTTCCACACCACTCTATTATACATAAAATACGAGTACGGAATTACAAAAATGGCTATAACTGCCACTTTGTAAACCATCCAAGAGGAAATTGAAAAGTTCAAAAACCCAAAAACAAAATCACCAAAAAGCTTTAAAGCAAAATACATACCCAAATATTGAATAATTACACTTCCCAAGGCTATGAAGTTGAACTTGACAAAGCTCTTCAGATAAGAAAAAGTTCCTCCTTTTATCCTTTTGTGTCTAAAACTCCAGAAATTGTTAAGGATAAAATTGCTTACTACAGCTATCTCACCTCCTAAAGAGCTTGCCAAAGGCTTTGACATTCTCACATAGGTTATAAAACTATAAGTAGAGATAAAATCAATTAAAAAACCAATACTTCCAACAATCACAAACCTGATAAAAGAAGAGTTTAAAAATGTATAAAGAAGGGTATGCACTATATATTGAAATGAGTTTATCTTTGACCTGCCTTTAGTCCTATCCTTGAAATTTATTGGTACCTCAACCACCCTTGCTCCAAGTTTTAAAGTCTTGTCAAGAAGTGCTACTTGAAAAACATAGCTATTGTAACCTTTAACTTCTCGCAAGAGCTTGTTGACAACCCAAACTCTTATAGCTCTAAACCCTGAAGTCCAATCAGTTATATAAGGCTTGGCAAAACCAAGCCTGATAATAATATTTCCCAAAACTGAAAAAAGCTTTCTGTGAAAAGCCCAATCCTTTGGGATAGAACCACCCTTTATGTAGCGGGAGCCAATGACAAAATCAGCGCCCTTCTCAATCTGCCTTAAAAACTCAGGGATTTTTTTTGGATCATGAGACCAGTCCGCATCCATTTCAAACACTACATAGGGCTTTATATTTGAAATAGCATAAGAAAAGCCTTCATAATAAGCTCTTCCCAAACCTTTTTTAGGTTTTAAAATGTAAAAAAACCTTCCTTTGTATTTTTTGGAAAACTCCTCAAGCAGCTTTTTTGTGCCATCTTTGGAAAAGCTGTCAACTACAAGAATCTGCAAATCCCAATTTGAAAGTTTTTTTTGCTGCTCAAAAATTGCAGGAATTAAAGTTTTTAAATTTTCTGCCTCGTTGTAGGTAGGCAAAACTACTAAGGCCTTTTTCATATTTTCTTTTTATAAAATTCTATTGTCCTTTTTAAACCTTCCTCTAAAGAAACCTTAGGCTGCCAGCCCAAAATTTTTTTTGCTTTTCCAATATCAGGCCTTCTCCTTTCTGGATCGTCTATTGGCCTTTTAACAAATCTTATTTTAGAACTACTTCCTGTTAATTTTATAACAAGTTTTGCAAACTGCAAAACATTAAGTTCTTGTGGATTGCCAAGGTTTACAACTTCTCCTTTGGCTTTCTCGCTCTCAGCTAGGTTTACTAACCCTTCCACTAAATCATCTATATAGCAAAAAGAGCGGGTCTGGCTTCCATCGCCATGCACTGGCAGTTCCTCTCCTCTTAATGCTTTAACAATAAAAGTTGAGACCACCCGGCCATCTTGCAGATCCATCCTTGGCCCATAGGTGTTGAAAATCCTGGCAATCCTTACATTTATCCCAAACTTGTGGATGTAAACATAACACAAGCTCTCTGCCAAGCGTTTTGCCTCATCATAGCAACTTCGCGGCCCAAAAGGGTTGACGTTGCCCCAGTAAGTTTCTTTTTGAGGGTGCTCCCTTGGGTCGCCGTAAACTTCTGAAGTTGAGGCAAAGACAACTTTTTTAAACCTGCCATTTTTCGCAGCCTCCAGAATATTGTAAACTCCCCAGGCATTGGCTTTTATCGTTTCCAAAGGGTATTTTAAGTATTTTGGTGGCGAGGCAGGCGAGGCCAGGTGAAAAACAAAATCAAACTCACCCACAGAGCAAAAATCAAACTCTGCTACATCTGCCTCCAAAAATGAAAAGTTAGGATAGGATCTCAAATCCTTAATATTCTCCTTCTGCCCAGTAATAAAATTATCTATTCCCAAAACCTCAAAGCCTTTTTCTAGGTAATATCTTGAAAGATGAAACCCAATAAAGCCGGCTGCTCCTGTGATTAAAATTTTCATAAAGACTTTACAAAACTGGTCTTCTGCCAACTGAGAAGTATTTGAATCCAAGCTTTTTCATATTTTCTGGATCATAGATATTTCTTCCATCAAAAACATAAGGAGAAGATAAAAACTCCTTTACTTTTAAAAGATCTGCCTGCCTGAACTCGTTCCACTCAGTTACAACAAGCAGCGCATCCTTTCCTTTTGTTGCCTCATAAGGATCATTTGCATAAGCAATTTTTTCTCCAAAGATCGTTTTAAAATTCTCTAAAGCCTCTGGATCATAGGCTGTGATTTTAAAACCAACCTCAAGAAGTTTCTTGACTATATAGATTGAAGGAGCTTCGCGAACATCATCTGTATTGGGCTTGAAAGCCACCCCCCAAAGCGCCAGATTTTTCCCAGGAGCATGAGCTTTAACTTTTTCAACGAAGTTATCTTTTGCCTGCTGGTTTACTCTATCAACTGCTTGCAAAAAGAGCGTGTCAATACCCAAAGAATCGCCTGTGGCTTTGAGTGCCTTTACATCTTTGGGAAGGCAAGAGCCGCCATAGCCTACGCCTGGATTCATAAACACCCTGCCAATTCGCTTATCAAGCCCAACTGCATCTAAAACCTTTTCTACATCAGCTCCAGTTTTTTCGCAGTAAAAGGAGATAAGATTGGCAAAGGAGATTTTAGTAGCAAGCATAGCATTGGAGGTGTATTTTATAAGCTCAGAAGAGGCAAGATCAGTTATCACCCTCTCACCAGGTAAAGGCTTGTGAAGCTCAAGTAAAAGATCTATTGCTCTTTGGCTCTCGCTTCCAATAACTATTCTGTCGGGATTTAAAGTATCATACACTGCTGTCCCTTCCCTTAAAAACTCGGGGCAGGAAGCAACATCAAAAGAGGCTTTAGGGTTTACTTTTTTGATAATCTCCTCTACCTTTTTGTTTGTGCCAACTGGCACTGTACTTTTGCAAGAGACGACTGTAAAATGCTCGCCCAAATTTCTGCCCATTTTCTCAGCCACTTCAAAAACGCTGGATAGATCTGCCTCGCCATTATCTTTTGGAGGAGTGCCAACTGTGATAAAAACGATCTGAGATTCTTTTATAGCAGGATTATATTCTAAAGTAAAATGAAGCCTGCCAGCTTTTAGGTTTTTAACAAGGAGCTCCTTTAATCCCGGCTCGTAAATTATTGGATCTCCTTTTTTCAACCTCTCTATCTTCTCTGGTGTCCTACCAATAACCCAGACCTTATTCCCAAAATCCGCAAAAACACAAGCAGTAACAAGCCCCACATATCCATGGCCTATTACAGTGATTGTCATAAGATTAAATGATAGCAAAAAAGTGGAGAAAGTGGGAATCAAAAAAGATATTTTACAGGACCTTGACTAACTCAAACTAAATTCATTTTCAGTTAACAAATTAAAAATTTAAAGTGCACTTTAATTATGAGCCACAAAATTAAAGTAATTCTTTAGAAATTTGGCACCAAGCTTTAAAAAAGTCGTTGCTGATAAACATTCTATTCTTCTTTTAGATCCACGACAGACAGGCAAAACCACCTTAAAGTTCATCAAATTTCAGCCAGCTATCTCAACACTCAGGGGTTAGTTTGCCTGCTATCCGTGAGTTTTTCCAAATTTTAGAGGACACTTTAATTGTCAGGCGTCTTGACCCTTATCTTAAAAGTCCCCGCAAAAGACTTTTTTCTCGACCTAAATACTATTATTTTGACACCGGAGCTAGGAATGCTTTGGCCAAACTGCCGCTTAATGCAGATTTGCTAAAAACTCAAAAGGGCGTTCTTTTCGAACACTTTGTTATCTTGGAGCTTTTCCGCCGCTCCAGCCTGCCAGAAGCCAATTTCCGTCTTTACTGGTGGCGAACCTTAGAGGGAGCAGAGGTTGATTGTGTAGTTGAAAAAGACGACGGCAGTCTAATTCCTTTAGAAATAAAGGCTTCTGAGAACATCAGCCTTGGACAACTTAAAGGATTAGTAAGCTTTCTAAAAACCCATCCTCAAGCCAAAACGGGCTATGTCATCTCTTTGATAGAACGGCCCCAAAAATTAAAAGAAAACATCATTGCCCTACCTTGGTGGATGATTTAGAACCATCCCAAAATTGCTACCTAAAATTGGCAGTTTAGTTTAATATACTGTACCAAACCTGACAAGAAGGGGCTCTAAAAGCTTTTCAGCGCCCTCCGAACCGCAAAAACAATAATAAGTAATCTCATTTAATTGACTGATTTTTCCGATCGAAAAAAATAGTCAATTAAATAAAATTTAGCAAGTTAAAGTGGGCCTCAAACTGGTAAAATATACGCTAAAAATATGAAAGATTTTAAGGATATCCTTAGAGAATACGAGAAAAATAAAAACTGGTTGCTCTCGCTTATTGAAAAAAAGCGATCTAAAAACTCCCTCTCTCAAAAGTCAACCTTAAAAACCCACAAACAAAAATTTGAAAGAACAAAAAGGTTTTTAGAATTTTTGGGCAATCCACAAAACTCTTACAAATCAATCCACATTGCCGGCACAAGCGGAAAAGGCAGCACTGCGCTGATTTTAAGCCGGCTGCTTGAGACCTCTGGTTTTAAAGTTGGACTGCACATTAAGCCTTACCTTCAAGAACCAATAGAAAAGCTTGTGATCAATTCAAAAATGATCGCGCCCTCTAGGTTTGTAAAGCTCGTCAGCTTTTTAAAAATGAAATACGAAGTTTTTAAAGCCGCTCAACCTTCAAACTTAATCCCCCGCTATGGAGAAGTTTGGGTGATCCTAACCCACCTTTATTTTTCGCAAGAAAAAGTAGACTTTGGAATTATAGAAACAGGTGTTGGAGGGAGATTTAGTTCTTCAAATATATTAAACCCAGAAATCTCCCTTATCACTACTGTAGGTTACGATCACTTGAAAACTTTGGGGCCCACCTTAAAAGATATTGCCTGGCACAAAGCTGGAATAATAAAGAAATCCACTCCAGTTGTTATCGGGTCAGTACCTGAGGAAGCTTGGGAAATAATTGAGAAGGAAGCTAAAGAGAAAAAAGCACCAATTTATAGGCTGGGAAAAGATTTCAAGCTCCACATTAAATCAATCTCTAAAGAAGGAATCATCTTTGATCTTAAAACTCCTTTTAAAGGGTACAAAAATATAAAAATCTCCCTCCTAGGAAAATATCAGGCGCAAAACTGTGCTTGTGCAATTGTGGCTTGGGAGATCTTAAAAAACAAATACAATTTTAAAGATATTAATCTAAATTCAGTACTTTCAAGCCTCTCCTTTCCTGGAAGAATGGAGATAGTTCAAAAAAATCCTCTAGTTCTGCTTGATGGCGCCCATAATCCCCAAAAAATGCGAGCTTTATCTGAAACAATTAAAGAAATTTTCCAGAAAAAACAAATAATTCTGGTCTTGGGCCTCCTATCCTACAAAAATGCTGGTAAAACCTTAGAGCCTATCGCCCCTCTTGCAAAAGCAATAATTTTTACTGAACCTCAAGTCTATAGGAAGGAATCCCTGCCTGCAAAAAAACTTGCAAAACATGTTAAAAAACTTTTGCCAGGAATAGAAAATCTATATGCAGAGCCTGACCCCAAAAAAGCTGTAAAACTTGCCCTTGAGGAAGCTTCCCAAGAAGATCTCATCCTCATCACCGGCTCTATATACCTTGTTGGAAATGCCAGAGAATTGTGGCACCCAGCTGAAAATTTACTTATGAAGTTTGAAGATTTTTAACCTCGTTTAAACTCTCTTTTAAAATCAACTTTAAGGCCTTTTTACCCTCATTTGTCTTAAAGTACCTCTCTCTTCTTGTAGCATCGTGCTTTGAAAGAAAATATTCGCAAAAAAGAAGAATTAATGGTCTGCGAAACTTAGTAGATTTAGAAAACCCACGTATATGAGCTGTTAAGCGTTTATTAAGGTTAGTAGTATAACCTATATAAAAATGTTTATCTCTTAAGGAATAAAGCACATATACACAATAACGGAGCTTCTTCATTTTTGGCTCTTTAAAGAGTCAAATAGGGTGGTGAAGTAGATTAAGAATCACTTCACCACCCTGAAGTGATCCGATTTCATCGGATCTACTTCAGGGTCCAGGGGGGAGGATTCGAACCTCCGTAGGGCGCAAAGCCCGCCGGTTTTACAGACCGGTGCGTTTGGCCACTCCGCCACCCCTGGTTGAAAGATTCTTTTTAAAATTATATCATAAGAAAACTGCCATGAAGATTGCTTTTTTTGAAGTAAAAAGCTGGGAAAAGGCAAAGCTTAAAAGAGCTTTCCCTCAGGCCATATTTGAAACGAAAGAATTGGACGAAAACACAGTCTCCCAATACCAAGATGTAGAGGTAATTTCAACCTTCATTTACTCTGATCTTTCCAAAAGAATTCTCCAAAACCTCCCCAAGCTTAAATTTATTGCTACCCGCTCAACTGGCTTTGATCACATAGATGTAAACTTTTGTAAAGAAAAAGGGATTCAAGTGTCAAATGTGCCAGAGTATGGCTCGCGGACTGTAGCAGAATTCACCTTTGCCTTAATTTTGTCTCTCACAAAAAAAATACCTCAAGGCATAGCTCAGATGAAACAAATAAGGTTTAACCATGCAGAAATTAGAGGAATCGACCTTTTTGGAAAAATTTTGGGAATAGTAGGGCTAGGGAAAATTGGCAGCGAAGTTTTAAAAATCGCCAGCTCCTTTGGAATGAAAATTTTAGTACACACCCGCTCGCGCAAAAAAGAGTTGGAGGAAAGATATAAATTTGAATATGTAACTTTAGAAACCCTCCTTTCCCGTTCAGATATTGTCACCCTCCATCTTCCTCTAACCCCTCAAACGCGCCATATTATAAACTCCAAAAATATCAAACTTTTCAAAAAAGGCAGTTACCTTATAAACACTGCAAGAGGTGGGCTTATTGAGACAAAAGCCCTTCTTTGTGCTTTGGAGGAAGGAGTTTTAGCTGGAGCTGCCCTTGATGTTTTGGAAGAGGAGGATGATTTGAAAGAAGAAGTTGAAGTGTTAACTGGAAAAATAAAAGGGAGCCTTGACTACAAGGAGCTTGTCTTAAACCATATTCTCCTTAATCATCCAAAAGTTATCATCACTCCCCACAATGCCTTCAATACAAAAGAGGCCTTGGATAGAATAACTTTAACAACCATTGAAAACATTAACAGTTTCCTTCAGGGAGTTCCTAAAAACACAGTAGTATGAATCTAACAGAGTTTTCCTACTATGCAAGAAAATACGGCCCTCTCCTTGGCCTCCTAACTATTTTTCTCATCCTTCTTTTTTACACCTTATACCTTTTATCCCTTGCCACAAAAAAACCAGAAAAAGAAAAAGTTTACACAAACCCTGTTTTTGGAAGATTAGAGCTTCCCAAAGTTCCCTCAACAAAGCTTGAATCAAAACCTGCCTTTGAGCTTGATACTATAGAAGGAGTGCCCATAACAGCCACTGCCTCTGCCAAAGTTTACCGGCTTATTCAGCCCAGAACGAAACTTACCTATCTTGAGCGCTCTTATCTTATGGCAAAAAAACTTGGGTTTGATACAACCTCTGCCTCATATCAAAGAGAAGGTAATGTAGCCAAATTCAAAGACTCTGAAAAAGAGCTTTCTATTGATATCGCAACATACAATTTTAGCTTTTCCTACCTTCCAAGTTGGTTAAAAGAAAATCAAAAAAACTTCTCCCTTCCCGAAAACGATCTTGCTCTGCAATTTGCCAAAGAAATACTTTCCTCCTTAAACAAATATCCTACTGCTTTAGCCCAAGGCAAAAATAAATTAAGCTTTGTCTCAATAAATCAAGATGAACTAAAAGAAAAGATTGTAACCTCCCCTTCCTTGGCCAATGCTTTAAGAATTGATTTTTACAGGAAAGAGGAAGATCTGCCAAT
The DNA here is from genome assembly GCA_015491205.1 of Candidatus Microgenomates bacterium. Classification (GTDB taxonomy): domain Bacteria; phylum Patescibacteriota; class Microgenomatia; order UBA1406; family GWC2-37-13; genus S141-128. Next base: position 8,615 of record WFWI01000023.1, read on the forward strand.
TGTAGGCCCAAAATTTCCCCAAAGCCAGAATTTTGCGATTGTAACAGTTTTCCAAAACGAGCTCTTTCTTTTAAAAGCCCAAGTAAAATTCTTTGAGGTTGATAAGACAAAAGAAGGAGTTTATCCTTTAATAACTGGCGATGAGGCTTGGGAAAGGTTTAAAAACTACAAAGCGTTTTTTGTAAAACTTCCTGATCCTATGCCTGATAAGATCTATATTAAAAAAATGTTTCTCGCCTATTATGATCCAGAGGAATACACCCCTTATTTTCAACCTTTTTATGTCTTCTTGGGAAAAGATTTTATAGCTTATGTACCTGCAGTAAAGGAAGAATTCCTAAAACCTTAAAGGGAAAGATTATAAACCCCAAGGCTTGACCTTAACCAAAAGATTAAATTTTGAGTATCAGCAAATCTATCCTTGCTTCCCAAAAGCACAACCAAGATTTCACCATAAGGAGTTTTGTAAAGGCTTATCAAATTTTCTCCTGCAGCTGGAGTATAACCAGTCTTCAAACCCGCCACCCCTGGAATCTCGCCCAAAAGCTTGTTAACATTGGAAAGCCTGTGAAATTTTTTAAACTCAACATCTGAAACAATTATCTCCTTTATCCCAACCACTTTTCTCAAAAAAGGATCTTTTAAAAACTCGCGGCTTGCCAAGGCCAAATCATAAGCAGTGGAATAATGGTTAGGATCCTCAAACCCAGCAGGATTGGTAAAATTGGTATCTTCCATCCCTAGCTCTTTTGCCTTCTTATTCATAAGAGAAACAAACCTTTCATACCCTGCAGCATCAGCCAAAGCAAAAGCAGCATCATTGGCAGAGTGAATAAGAAGGCCATAAAGCAAGTTTTCCACTGTCATTCTCTCACCCTTTTCAAGCTCCATAATTCTGCCTTCTTTTATACTCCGCTTAACCTCTATTACATCGTCAAGTTTAAAGATATCGCGCGCAACCAAAGCAGTGATTATTTTCGTGGTCGAAGCAGGGTAGAGCTTTAACCTTTCGTTTTTCATATAAAGCGGCAAAAAGTTTTCCGGCTCAACAATAAAAAGCGCTTTGGCTGAAACTTCAGGAACGGATTTGCTTTTTAGATAAAGTATCTTAAAGCTCTGTTTTGCCCTTCCCTTGACGTTGCTCCTTCCTTGATAATCAGCCAATTTTTTTGCCAAAGGATGATCGCCTGGGTAAAAAAGGAAAAGGAGGGAATACAAAAAAATTACAACAATTGCCTTGGCCTTCATTTTTCCTCAACCACCCTTATCCCAAGCTCCTCAAGCTGGGATGGTTCAACTTCAGAGGGTGCATCCATAACAGCTGTCCTTCCGCCAGAGGTGGCTGGAAAGGCAATAACCTCACGCACTGAGGGCTCGTTTAAAATAACCTGAAGAAGCCTGTCAAAGCCAAAAGCTATCCCTCCATGGGGCGGCACGCCATATTTGAACGCTTCCAAAAGGTGCCCAAACTTTTTTTCTATGTCCTCTTTTTTGTGCCCCATAATTTCAAAGATTTTTGCTTGAAGCTTGGGATCGGTTATTCTTATTGAGCCACCAGCAATTTCAAATCCATTTAAAACAAGGTCATACTGATCAGCTCTGACTTTTTCATACTCGCCCTTTTCCAAGTATTTTAAGTCCTCCTTTTTTGGAGAAGTAAAGGGGTGGTGGGTTGCATCCCAGCGGTTCTCCCCTTCCTTCCACTCAAAAGCTGGAAAATCAACTACCCAGCAAAAAGCTAAAAGATCAGGATCCTTTTCCTTTCTTATATCAGGCCTGTCAGAGCCATACTTTTCCATTGCCTCCTTATAGGTTATTATCGGAAAAGGAACTTTCAAAAACCTCTTTTCTGGAAAAACCTGTTTTATGGCAAAAACAAGCATCTCCTCTGCCAATGACCTTATATCCTCCTGGGAGACAAAGGACATCTCAATATCAATCTGGGTAAACTCACCGTAGGCCCTATCAGCCCGTGGATCCTCATCGCGGAAACAGCGGGCTATTTGAAAATACCTTTCTACACCAGCAACCATTAAAAGCTGTTTGTATTGCTGGGGAGATTGAGGAAGTGCGTAGAACTTGCCTTTTTGAAGCCGGGAAGGAACAATAAAGTCGCGTGCGCCCTCAGGGGTTGATTTTGTCAATATCGGAGTTTCTACCTCAACAAACCCTTTACTGTCTAAAAACTCCCTAACCTTTCTTAAAAGTTTGTAGCGGAGAATAAGGTTTCTTTTCATCCTTTCCCTTCTTAAATCAAGGTAGCGATACTTTAGCCTTGCCTCCTCGGAAATCTTATAGCCATCGCCTTCAATTGGAATTGGAAGGGCTTTTGCTTTTGACAAAATTTTAAACTCCAAAACTTCAACTTCAATTGAACCTGTAGGAATTTTTGGGTTTCTTAAATGCTCTGGCCTTTCTTTTACCTTTCCTTTAACATACAAAACATCCTCGGAAGAGACTTGCGCGAGGCTCTCATCGCCCACAAGCTGCACAACGCCTGATCTATCCCGCAAGTCCACAAAAACAACCTTTTTATGATCCCTTATACTCTGGGCCCACCCATAAAGCTCAACCTCCTCTCCCACCTTATCCACCAAATCAGCCACGAAGAGTTTTTTCATATAGGAAGAATTATAACATAAAAAGTAGCGAGTAGTTAGTAGCGAGTAGCCAGGAAAATTAGGAATTGTAAAATTAAACTTTAACGTTAAGCATATGCGATCGCATATTCTTAACGTTAACAACGTTAACCTTGAAAATCCAACGAACTTGTTTGAAGTCAGGAAACTTTATTTCGTTAATCTTTACTCGTCCGTTAATCATACTTCTCCCTTTAGCTTTTCAAGTAGTTCTTTTGCCCGGGAAGAGACTTTCTCCGGCACTTTTATCCGGAAAATAATATAAAAATCCCCCCGAGCGGAGGAGTGAGGATAGGGAATACCTTTTCCTTTAAGCCGCACAACCGTCCCATCCTTTGTTCCTGGTTTTACTTTGACCTTTAAAGGTCCTTCTAAAGTTTCAACCTCAATCACCCCTCCTAAAACTGCTGTTGGAAAATCAATCTCATGCTCCACATAAACATCCTGGCCTTGTCTTTTAAAATAAGGATGCGGCTCCACTTCAACCACAACATCAAAATCAGAAAATCTTATTCTTTGCCCATTATCAACTCCTGCTGGGATCTTAATTTTTTTCGTTTTTCCTTTAACCACAATCTCTTTTTCTACTCCTTTAACTGCCTCCTCAAAGGAAAGCTTTATTTTGTAAACGTCCCTTGGTTTTCGTCTCCTTGAAAATGGAGAGCGAAACCCAAAAAAGCTCTCAAAAATCTCAAATGGATCGGAAAAGCCTTCAAAGTCAAAATCAAAGGGTATATCTCCAAAGGTTGTATAGGTATAAGTAAACGGGCCTTTTTTGTAGGTGTAAGTGCGCGCCCCGCCTCCTCCAGGAGTAGCTCCTTTTCCTTCAAAAGCTGCAGGACCATAAAGATCATAAACTTTTCGCTTTTCAGGATTGGATAAAACCTCGTAGGCTTTGTTTATTTCTTTAAACCTCTCCTCTGCTTCTGGAGATTTGTTTTTATCAGGATGCCACTTTAGGGCCAGTCTACGATAGGCCCTTTTAATCTCCTCCTGACTGGCATCTTTTGATACCCCCAGAATTTCATAATAGTCCTTCATAGCCTAAAATTCCAAATCTCAAATTCCAATTTCCAAACCAATTTTGTTTGGAATTTTTGGCCATTGGTAATTAGGATTTGCCCGCCTGCCATCGCCTCCTGCCCGCTCGTGCCTCGCAGTGGCAGGCGGGTCGGCTCAGGCCAATGGCGGGCAAGTTTGGTTATTGGAATTTGGCGCTTGGAGCTTTTAATTTATAACCTCTCCCTCCTCCACTTCTCCTTCACCTTTCTTTCCTTCCTCTTCCTTCTTTTCCTCCTGCTTTCCCTCATACATGTGCTTGCCAATCTCTTGTAAAGAGCTAGAAAGCTCGGCTGTTTTCTTTTCTATCTCCTCCTTGGAGTCCTTCTCCATCACTTCTCTCAACTCCTTTATTTTCCCTTCAACCTTCTTCTTCTCTTCATCAGATAACTTATCCTTCAAATCCTTAAGGCTCTTTTCTGCTACATAAATTGCACTTTCTGCCTTGTTTCTTGACTCTATAAGCTCCCTCATCCTCCTATCTTCCTCCTCATGCTCCTCAGCCTCTTTCTTCATCCTTTCAATCTCTTCCTTTGAAAGCCCAGTTGAACCTGTGATCTTTATTGATTGTTTTTTACCAGTGGCTTTGTCGCGTGCTGTAACAGTTAAAATTCCGTTAGCATCAATGTCAAAGGTAACCTCAATCTGTGGTACTCCCCGAGGCGCAGGTGGAATACCATCCAAAATAAACCTACCCAAGGATTTGTTATCCTTTGCCAAGGGCCGCTCTCCTTGCAAAACGTGAATCTCAACCTGGGTCTGGTTGTCAGCTGCTGTGGTGAACACCTCTGTCTTTGAGGTCGGAATAGTTGTGTTTCTTGGAATAAGCGGAGTCATAACGCCTCCCAAAGTCTCAACTCCCAAAGTCAAAGGCGTCACATCCAAAAGCACAACATCCTTTGCCTCCCCAGAGATTATTCCTGCCTGAATGGCAGCTCCCAAAGCTACAACTTCATCAGGATTAATTGACCTGTTTGGCTCTTTGCCAAAATACTCCTTTACTGTCTCAACAATCTTTGGCATCCTAGTCATTCCACCTACTAAAATTACTTCATCTATATCGGATGGCTTCAATTTTGCATCCTTTAAACACTCCTCAACAGGCTTTAATGTTTTTTTTATAAGATGATCAACCAAACTCTCAAGCTTGGCGCGAGTAAGCTTTAAATTAAGGTGAAGCGGCTGATTATCTTTGACTATGATAAATGGAAGATTAATCTCTGTCTCCATTGTTGTAGAAAGCTCAATCTTTGCCTTTTCAGCTGCATCGCGAAGCCTCTGAAGCGCTTGAGGATCCTTTCTCAAATCAATCCCATGCTCTTTTTTAAACTCCTCAGCTGCCCAGTCAATTATTGCTTTGTCAAAATCGTCTCCACCAAGGTGAGTATCACCGTTTGTAGCCTTAACCTCAAAAACACCCTCCCCAAGCTCCAAAATTGTAATGTCAAAAGTTCCACCACCAAGATCATAAACAGCAATTGTGTGAGCATGCTTTTTGTCAAGGCCATAGGCCAAAGCAGCCGCAGTTGGCTCATTCAAAATTCTAACCACCTCAAGCCCGGCAATCTCTCCTGCTTGCTTGGTAGCCTGCCTTTGGGCATCATCAAAATAGGCAGGCACTGTGATAACTGCCTTTTCAACCTTATCTCCCAAATAAACCTCAGCATCCTTTTTAAGCTTTTGAAGGATCATGGCAGAAATCTCCTCTGGAGTAAAGGTTTTGCCCTCAACCTCAACCACTGCCTTGCCATTTTTACCCTCCTTTATGGTGTAAGGCAACCATTTCTTGTCAAACTGAACAGACTCATCCTTATACCTTCTTCCCATAAGCCGTTTTATTGAAAAGATGATCCTTTTAGGATGCAAAAGGAGCTGGCGTTTGGCAACGTCTCCTACCACCCGCTTTATTGGATCAACGACAGAAGGGGTAATATTTCGCCCTTCCTGAGAAGGGATAACTTTAGGCTTTCCACCCTCCATTACAGCAACTACCGAATTGGTTGTTCCCAGATCTATTCCAACTATCCTTCCCATAGGCTTTTAAAAGATTAACTTTTAACTTTTTTGGAAACTTGCACTTTTGCCACCCTCATTACCTTCCCATCTCTTTTATACCCTTTTTGGAAAACTTTTACAACTTTATTTTCTTCTTCTCCTTCTACTGTGTCTATAACTTCAGCTACTTCAGGGTCAAAAATTTTCCCCTCAACTTCTATTTCTTTAACTCCCCATTTCTCAAGCATTTTTCTAAATTTTTCTTTAACAAGAACAAGTCCTTTGTCCCTCACAAACTCCTCTGCTTTTTCCATATCATCCAATATCTCTAAAAAATCTCTAATAACTTGAGAGGAAGCTTCAAAAGCAACTGTTTTCTTCTCCTCCTCAAGACGCCTTAAAAGATTCTGGTAATCAGCCAAGGCTCGCAAGTACTTTTCTTTCAGCTCTTTCACCTGTGATTCGAGCTCTTCCACTTTTTTTGAAAGCTCTTCCTTTTTTTTATTCATAAACCTTTACAATTAAAACTTTCAATACCCACCCTCACGCAAAATTTCACTTATAAGAGAGGAAAGATATCTAACCTTTGGCATTATCTCCTCATAGTACATCCTCTTGGGCCCAACCACGCCAATAGCTCCTTTAACATTCTCTCCCTCAAACTCAGCAAAAACGCTAGCGCATTCGTGAAAAACTGGATCTGGAAAGTCTTCCTCGCCTAAAAAACACATTAAATCTTCCTCCAACTTCTCAATTCTTCGCAAAATCTTCCCCCAAAAAACTTCGTCTTCAAACCTTTCTATAAGCTGTGGGAGGTTTCTTTCTTCTAAGAACTCCCTAAAAAGAAGAATATTGGATACTCCTGAATAATAAAAGTCTCCCTCATCAGTTATACTTACAGACAAAAGCTTTGTGCTGTCAGATAAGGTCTTTGTAGCCTGCTGAAGCAACCTGTGAAGCTCTTCCCTTTCATCCCAAATGTTATTTTTAAAACTTACCTCTTCAGCAGTTGAAAGCTCTTTAGGTTTTAAAAGATTGTTTATATAAAACCGAAAGGCCTTAGCAGTCGGCACTCTTCCTGAAGAAAAATAGGACTTGCTCAAAAATCCCTTTTTTGCAAGTTCTACCATCTCATTTCTTATTGTGGCAGGAGAGGCCCCAATCTTGTATTTTTTTTCAATAAGCTCAGATCCCACAGGCGCACCTGTAGCTGTATATTCTTCAATTACAGCCCTTAAAATAGCTATCTGTCTGTTTGTAAGATCAACCCCTTTCATATTAGCAAAATAATACCAAGTCTGCTAAGAGTTGTCAAGAGGAAGAAGACTACTCTTTATAAATTTTTATTAATTCCTGGGTTTCTCTTCCGTTTGGGCCAATGGCTCTTATAACAAACTTATTTTCTCCTTTAAAAAGAGTTACTTTATACTTAAATTTTCCTTCTTTATCTGGCAAAACCACTGTATCGTTAATCCTTACTTCTGTATCTTCTTCCACAAATCCTTTTATCGTGTAAGAATTATTTTTTACTTTTATCTGAGATGTTCTGGGAGAAGTTATCTTAAGCTCAGGTGGCTTAAAGTAAAGGTAAAGCTGCCAGGAGAGAAATATCAAAAGGAAAAGCAATGATCCTACAAAAACCAGCTTGCCAAAATAAGAAGGAGAGGAAAAATCGCCATCAGAAAATTTTTTCCTAAACTTTACCTCCTCATATTTCTCATAGTCACGCCGAAAAAAAGGAATAATCTTTTCCCTGTCTATACCTAAGAATTTTGCATAAGAAAGAACCACCCCTTCTGCATACACTCGCGAAGTAAAAGCATCCCAATTATTCTCCTCAACTGCCTTTAAATATTTTCTTCGTATTTTCAGTTCCTTTTCAATATCTAAAAAATCAAGACCTTTTTGAAGTCTTATCTTTTTAAGGTAAGATCCAACTGTTATCATTTTCAAACCCTTTCAATGTACTCCCCTGTTTCAGGATTAACTACTATAATGTCTCCCTTTTTAATAAAAAGAGGCACCATAACGGTAATACCAGTCTCTACCTTTGCAGGTTTTTTTGCACCTTGAACCCGGTCCCCTTTTACAGCCTCTTCTGTCTCAACTACTTGCAATTTCACAGATTGAGGAGGTTTTATGCTTAAAATCCTCCCTTCCCAAAAGTAAACATAATACTCCTCCCCTTCCTTTAAAAAGTTAACAAGCTCTCCTGCGTAAGACGCTGGATATTCAAACTGTTCAAAGCTACGGGAGTCCATAAAAATTAAAGCCTCCTTTTCCCTATAAAGGAACTGCATCTTTCTTACCTCAACATCAATAAGGTTTAACACATCATCGCTCTTGAAAGTAAAGGTTTTGTATCCTCCTTCTTCTACGTCTTTAAGCTTTGCCTTTACAATAGCAGACCCTCTACCACGATAGTTAAATTCAGCGTCGACTACAAGATATATCCTTCCGTCCTTCTCCACAAAATTACCTTTTTTAAGATTACCCGCATTTACCTTGGAAGCCATGATAGGAAATTATACAAAAAAGTAGCGAGTAGTTAGTAGCAAGTAGTTAGTTCTTGGTAGCTGTTAGTTGGTAGCTAGTAGCTAGCGTTAAAAATCAAAGTTTTTAATTTTCTACTAGCTACCAGCTACTAACTACTAGCTACTGGTTGATCTTTTGACATTTGAGTTTTTTGGTTTTAAATTTGCTTATTCAATCTTTTTCCCACTAAAGATTTTGGGTTTTAACCAGTCTTGAGGAGGGGTAGTTTTCTTCTCTGATTGAGGTTCAGGAGTTGAAGGGGGCTTTGGGACCTCTACTTTTTTATTCTCCACCGGCTTTATTGGCTGCACTTGGGGCACAGAGAAGGGTGTTGGTCGAGCGGGAGGAACCGGAGGTGCTGAAGAAAACGGCTTTGTTTGAACGCCTCCTAAAGACATCTTTTTTGCACCTGCCCTTAAAAGAGATGCTGCTGTCTCCAAAGTCTCAGGCTTTACGTTATAACCGGTAAAGTTGTTTGTAGCTGAGACAATGCCTGCATACAAGCAGGTTGCTATATCTTGATCTAATTCTACTCCCAATTTTTTAATAATCCCATAAACAACTTCCGAAAGGGAAGAAACTCCGATGTTAACAAAGTTAACCGTGCCAAATCTAGCATTAGTAAAATGCCTATCAATATTTACGATCTCACCTTGAAAAGTTTCTTTATTTTCCGTGTAAATTTTGCCCAATGAGTTCAAAGTAGCTGCACCCAAAACAATAAAACAATCTGCAGCCCCGCCAATGTAGGAAAACTCAACCTTTGAAGGATCAAGCTTTGGATAACCCTGCATAGGAGTGATGATTATGTTAAATTTATCTCCTTCTATTTTCCAATCTATCTTGTCAACTGAGCCTTCCGTGTAAGGAAAGCTTATCTTAAGGCTGTCTCCCTTAACGTCTATCGAATCTTGGATTTTCTCTATTCCTGGAAGTTGATATTGAGGCTTATCAGAGGCAACCAAATAAACATCTTTACCAAGTTTAAGAAGGGAAAAATACAATGCTAAAGAGGCTGCAACTGTATCCTGTGGAGCCTTTTCCGGAAAAGTAATAAGGAAAATACTCCGATCCTTTAAAACCTCAACTACAGTATCCAGCGTATCGTTTTGTCTCGGAGAGCCTGTGATTTGTATCATAGTTTTTACTATAAGACAGATTTTACCACATCTCCCTCTTTTAAGTCAAGTGCAGGCTCAAAAAGAAGACCACACTCAGCTCCCGCCTTCACTTCTTTTACAGGCTTTGCCCTGATTTTTAATGAAACCAAACGCGAGCTTCCTATCTCCCTTTCTCCTCTGAAAGCTACAACTTCATCCGATAATTCAATTTTTCCCTTAACAACCTTTCCTCCATAAACTTTCTTCCCATCAATAATAAAAGTAGCCAAAATTTTTACTTCACCCTTAAACTTTTGTTCTACCTCCTTTTTCTCCAAAAGATCTACTACCTCCTCAATCTCCTCCAGGAGCTCATAAATCAATTTATAAGTGCGGATAGGAACCTTAAGATCACGAGAAACTGCCTCTGCATCGTCAGTTGGCTCTACATTAAAACCCAAAACAACTGCTTTGGAGGTTTTTGCCAAGAACACATCGGCCTTTGTTATTGAACCAATTCCTGAAAGAACAATTTCAAACCTATCGTTTTTGGAAAGCTTGCCCAAGATAGCATCCAATGAACCCTGGGTATCAGCCCTTATAACAAGGGAAAGTTTTTTCCCTTCATCCTTTTTTTCAAAAATCTCCTCTATATCAAAAGGCGCAGCAGAAGATGAAGGCTTGGAAACCTTCCTTTCTTCCTCCTCCTTCTCTAACTTGTAAGGTTTGTTTGAAAGCAAAGCGCCAACCGGCGGTAACTCTTCAAACCCTAAGATCTCAACTGGCTTGCTTGGAAAAGCCTCCTTCACTGGTTTTCCCAAATCATCAAACATTCCCCTAACTTTTATTCTTTCCTCCCCAAGGTATACAAACTCTCCAACCTTCAAAACTCCATTTTTAACAATAGCTGAAGCTACTGGACCTCTTTTATCCTTTTTGGTTTCAATAATATAAGCCTCCAAGCTCTTCTCATCCCAAACAAATCCTTTATCCGATGACAAAAGCAAAATTGCCTCCAAAAGGTCCTTTACTCCTTGCCCTGTTTTGGCTGAAATCTCAACTGCTACAACATCTCCTCCTAAACTTTCAACTATTACTCCATGTTTTTGAAGATCTAAGTAAACTTTTTTAGGGTTAGCTTCTGGTAAGTCTATTTTGTTTACAGCTACAATAAATGGAATTTTTGCCTGCTTTATGTGGTAAATGGACTCTACTGTTTGGGGCTTTACTGATTCTTTTGCATCAATTATTAAAATTGCAATATCAGCCGCCTTTGCACCGCGGGCTCTCAGCTCTACAAAAGCCTCGTGTCCTGGAGTGTCTATAAAAGTAATTTTTGAAGTATTATAACCTTTAATCCCTGTATCTATTTCCCAGGCTCCTATGCTCTGAGTTATTCTGCCATACTCCTTTTCTGCAATATGGGATTTACGGATATAATCAAGCAGGGTTGTCTTTCCATGATCTACGTGTCCTAAAATAACCACTACTGGAGGTCTTGCTTTTTTTTCCACGTTTAAATTTTGAAAAACTTATATTAAGCTTTTAAGCCTTTACAGCTTCCTTGTTTTCTTCCGAAGAAGCCTTTTTTTCACCTTCTATTTGAATTATGTCTATCTCGTAGCCAGTAAGGCGAGAGGCCAAATTTACATTTACTCCTTTCTGTCCAATTGCCAAGGCTGCTTGCTCTTCAGTAACATAAACCTTAGCTCTCTTGTTCTTCTCATCAACCTCAATCCTTTCTATCTTTGCAGGCGACAAAGCAGAAGCAATAAAAATTCTTGGATCCTTGTTCCACTGAATAATATCTATCTTTTCCTCTCCGCCAAGCTCTTTGGTAATGGCCTGCACCCTCACTCCTTTTTGTCCTACACAAGCTCCAACAGGGTCAATTATTGAACTTTCAGAGTATACGGCTACCTTTGCCCTCTCACCTGGCTCGCGAACAGCTCCTTTTATCTCAACTGTACCACTTTCAATCTCAGGAACCTCCCTCCTCAACAGTCCAACAAGCAAAGCATCGTCTTTTCTGGAAAGGAAAATCCTGAGCTGCCCATACTTGTCTTTTTTTATTTCTTTTAGAAGAACCGTATAAGTCTGATTCAATTCATATTTTTCACCTTTAATCTGTTCCTCATAGGGCAAAATCCCCTCTGCTTTTCCAAGATCCATATAAACGTTTCTTCCGTCAGTTCTTATCACCCTACCTTTAAGCACATGGCCAACTTGATCCTTGTAAAAATCTATCATCCTTCTTTTTTCCGCCTCCCTTATTTTCTGAATGATTACCTGTTTAGCTGTCTGAGCTGCAATTCTTCCAAAGCCCTCTGGAGTAATCTCCTTTCCATCGCGAAGGATTTTTACCCTGCCTGTTTCAGGATCTATTTTTGCTTTAACGCTTTCATCGTAATCCTGCGGCCTTTCCTTTTTAAAAGCTGCCAAAACTGCTGCCTCAATTGAGGCAATAACATCCTCAGGTGCTATTCCCCGCTCTGAGGCTATCTGATTAATAGCCAAAATGAACTCATTTTTTATAATCGCCATAATAAGGATATTTTACCACGCGAAGAGGATTTTGGGAGAGAAAATAAAGATTAACGAATAAAAACTCAAATCTCAAAACTCAAATGTCAAATCCACATCTTAAAACTCAAAACTAAATATTATAGATTTAAGATTTAAGTTGTAGTTTTGCCCTATACCAGAATAAATTCGGTACAGGGCATCCTGAACCGTGCTCTGCTCTGGTTCAGGGTGAGTTTTGACATTTGAGCTTTGAGTTTTATTATTCCTTCTTCTCCTCTCCTCCCTCTTCCTTTCCTTCCTCCTTCTTTTCTTCTTCTTTCTTCTTTTCAGACTCCTCTGCAGGAGCTTCTTCTGAAGGCTTTTCTGGCTCAACCTCCTCTGTCACGTGGGCGGCAATAACAACAACTGTTTTCTCTGGCTCCTCAGCAAACTCCCAATCCTTTCCAGCTTTCAAGTCCTTTACTTTTATCTCAACGCCTGGCTCTGTAACGGAAGAAATATCAACCTCAATCGCAGCAGGAATTTTATCAGGTAAGGCTTCAACCAAAAGTGTCTTTGATTGCACAATAACCTCAGCTCCCTTCTCCTCAACTGCTGGCGATGTGCCAACTACCTTTACAGGCACTTCTGCCTCAACCTTTTGCTTCAAATCTATCTTTTTAAAATCAACATGAATTGGAAGATCTGTTAAAGGATGTCTTTGAATTTGTGAAACAAGCACAGGAAGCTCCTTGTTATCAAGCTTTATATAAATAACATTCGTTCTTCCTGCCAGCCTATAAACGCGGGAAAACTCTCCTGCCTCAATGCTTATCGCAGTTGATTTAAAATTGCGGCCAAAAATGTTGGCAGGAATCTTCCCTTCCCTTCTTAGCTTTTTAACCTTTTTGCCAAAAAGCTCGCGTTTTTTAGCCTCAAGTATGATCTTTTCTGACTTCGTTTTTGCCATATTACTCCTTCACTAACTCCAAGAAAAAAATTTTATCATTTGACAGATAAGTATTATAAAGTACCTCTCCCTTTTTTACAAGTGGCTTAAAGTTCTGGTTAACTAAGTAAACGTTATCCGGTAATATAATCTTAAAAGAAAAATCAAAATTTCCTCCTCCAATTTGCTTTTGCAATATAAGTTGGTAGAGGTTGCTACCTTTTTTAAGCTTCCTAGAATTCTTCCAAGCAAGAGTAATTTTTTTACGCTCACCTGGAGGTACAAGAACAAGCTGATCTACAAAGGAAAGCCTTTCTGTATAAGGAGCAAGATTATAAAAAATAAGTTCAAATCCCTTGTCCTTTCTCTCTTCATATTCAAAGTAATCGGGCTCTATATCTTTTAACAAAAACAACCTAAAATAATTTTTGTACCTGCCTCCAGGAAAGATCTCGGAGGGCGAATCGTTCTGCCAAACGTATTCAAACCGAGAAGAAACCTCTCCAGCAGACGAGATCTTCACCTCAAAAGACAACTTCTTTTTAACGTAAAAATTAGCCTTGTTAACCCCTAAGTTTGCATCAACTGGAAAAACATAGTCCAAAACACAATTTTTAGCATTTCTAACATAACAATCTGGAGCTATTATTCTGCCTGACCAGTAGTTTTTATCAAAGAATTCTTGAAGAGATGAATCTTCAAAATAAGCTGCAATATATTTCTGATCTAACCCTGCCTTTAAGGCTTTAAAAAGTCTTACAGGATCTACCCTATCAAACTCCACAAGCAACTGATTCAAAAGACTCTGCAAAAACCTCTTTTTGTTTAAAGCTCCAGGAAAAAACTCGTTTTGAGAATAAAACTGTGTTTTTATATAAAAATTATCAGCTGTTATCTTCTCCTTATAATCCGGTAAGTAAACCTCGCCATAAGCTTTTAAAATTTCCCTGACAGCTGAGGTGGTAATTATTACAGAACCGGAAATTTTAAGCTCTGGCATCTCGTATTCTAAAAACCTTTTTGCAGTTAAATAATTTTCTCGCATATCAGGAGAAAAATTTGAATCGCGCAAAAACCAATGCGGCTGGTTCAGATATTCCTTTATAGCATCAGGCGGCTCAAAGTGTACCTTAAGCTGGCCATCAGCATCATAAACGTCGTAAAATCTAATAGACTCAACTCCCAAAGGCCGAGTCTTAACCACTGCAAATGATCCAATAAATCCTCCTCCTGGCCTAAGCTCCATGTTGTTTGCAAAAAGAATCAGATATTCTCTCTCTTCATCTGCAGGAAACAACCTATCATATATCTCAAAAAAATTTCTTGCTAAAAAGGCAAACTCTTGTGCTTCTTTGGTTCTACCTCTCAAATTTTCAGTTAAAGCAACCTTGGGCAAAGAACTTGATAAAAACCCAATCTCTTCCTCCAATTCAGTAATATCACCCCTTATCTTTTTCAAGAGTTTATTTTGTTGATTAAACTCTTCAATCGTCACTTGAGGCTTAAGAGCAAGAGAAAAGAACTCTGGCAGCTCCTGTGAGAGTTCTTTCCCTTTTTTAATCAATTTCAAAGAAACTTCACCTATCTCAAAAAGGTTATCAGTGAGAGATCCTATAAAGAAAAAATGATAAACCGGTTTTACTGGCTCATACATCTTATAAGACACTGTGTAAAACCATTCACCTTTTTTAATTCTTCCATCTTTTCCTTGGGAAAAACCAGTAAACATCAGAAAAAAGCTCAAAAACAACAAAAGCCATATCGTCAAGTTAAAAACAACAAAACTCAATACACCTCCAAAAATCAATTTTTTAAAAGAAAACCAGTCCTTTAAATTATCAATAAACCCGAAGTAATTTATCTGCTTTTTTCTTTCTGATAGCTCCAAAGGCAGATAAATTTCATTACTTTTTGAAAGGAAAAACCACAAAGCTCTTTCCAAGTGATCCTTTGAGTGAAAAGGCGAAACTCCTGCCATCTTTACTCCCCTTTTCTTTGCCCGTTTTAAAAACCTGATTATCCTTCCTAAAGAATCAGTCTTGTAAGTAAAAATTATCAAAGCCTTTTGAAGATGAGGAAAGATAGTCTTTACAAGCTCTACCTCAGGATTTATCAAAAAAACATAGTCAAACTCTGAAACTTTCTCACTCTTAACTCTTCCTGTAAAAACCTCAATGTTCTTTCTTTTTAAAATTTCAACCAAAAGTTTATAAACCTTTCCAAAAGAATTTGTTAGAATTAAAGCTGTCTGTTTGTTATCAACAAGTTCGACCTTAAACACGTATACATTATAAAAACTTTTAAGACTTAAAATGATCCTTGATTATTCCGAGATTGAAAAGAATTTAAGAAAATTTGAGAACAAAACAAAAGTACTGGTTGGTGGCTGCTTTGATATTTTACACTTTGGCCATCTAAAATTTATTCAGAAAGCGAAAGAGCTAGGCGACATACTTATAGTTGCTCTAGAACCAGATGAGTTTATAATTCAAAAAAAAGGAAGAAGGCCTGTCCACAATGTAGAACAAAGAGCTGAAATTTTAAATAGCTTAAAACCAGTAGATGTAGTAATAAAACTACCCCTTCTCAAAGGCTATAAAGACTATCTTGAGCTTACAAAAAAAGTCAGGCCTCAATTTATAGCTGCCACTAAAGGCGACCCCAAAAGGGAAAACAAAAAGAAAATGGCTAAAGAATTAGGAGCTAAATACAAGGAGGTTATAGATTTGATAAGATCCTTTTCCACAAGTTCTATTCTTTCCAAATGAGACTTTTTATTGGCATTGAAATACCAGAAAAAATAAAGAAAAAAATCTCAAAAGAGATTGAAAAACTAAAAAAACGCTACCCAACTTTTCGCTGGGTAAGACCGGAAAATTATCATATTACCTTGCTTTTTCTAGGCGAGGTAAAAGAGGACAAGGTGGAGAAGATAAAAAAGCGGCTTGAAAGGGCTATTTTTGAATCTTCACCCTTTTATCTTTTCTCCTATTCCTACAGCCTTTTTATAAACCACAGAATTGTACTGCATATAACCTTCCGAAGAGAAAAGGAGATTGAAATTTTAGCTGAAAGAATAAAAAAGGAGTTTAGAGAGTTTAACTTCAAGACCAACCACAAAAAGTTTGTGCCTCATCTTACTATAGCCAGAGCAAAAATTCCTTCCAAGCAACAATATTTTGTACTGAAAAAACTTCTCTCAAAAATACCAACGGATTTTTACTTCAAAGTGGATAAAGTTGTACTTTACGAATCCATACTTGCCAAAAAAGGGCCTATCTACAAGAAAATTGCTGTAACTCTACTTCAGCCAAAAGAAGAATAAAACTGCCTGAAAAGCAAAAATTAAAGCAGAAACAAAAATCGTCTTAATCACATCCTTTATAAAATATTGCCTTACAAGCTCTTCCTCTTGGAGATTGGCTTGATTTAATTTTCTTCTTACCATATGGTTTTTATTATACTAAACTATTCCTCTAAAATTGACAATCCGTTAACAAAATTTTAAAATTAAGCTGACATGAACTTTTACTTTTTCCTCATCCCAATTTTAATCTGGCTTGTTATTCTAACCTTTTTATTTTTAAAAACCAAAGCCTTTTATGCTAAGATTTTTGCTGGGAAAAGGGCTCAAAATTTTGAAGAGATAATTGAAAAGATTTTAACTGAGCTGCAGGAAGAAAAGATTGAAAGAAGGGAGCTTGCCAAAAGACTTGAAGCTTTGGCGGACGAAGCAAAAAAACACCTCAAATACTCCAGCTTTTACAGGTTTAATCCCTTCAAAGAGCTAACCGAAGGCCAAAGCTTTGTTCTGGTGCTTCTGGATCAGGATCAAAACGGTATTATTTTGAACTTTATTTATTCCCACAATCAGTATAGAATATACCCTAAAATTATTGAAAAGGGTAAAGGAAAGAATATTGAGCTAACAGAGGAGGAGGAAAAAGCTATAAATTCTGCCTTAAAAAGCAAACTATGAACAAAGAAAGACTTATTATAGGATTGGTCTTCCTAGTTTTTTATACTCTAAGTGCTTCTGGCGTTTACTTCTTTCTTGCGAAAAACGCCTCTTCAGAGACAACCTATGTTTCGCCAGTTTCCCTCTCACCTGAAAAAATAGGGGAAAGCCAAATAACAGTTGAAAACGAAGGGCCAAAAACTGAGCCCTGCCCTTTAAATGGAAAACTTTACACTAAGAAGCAAAAGGAAAGATGGGAAAAGAGAAGACCACTTGGAATCATGGTGGAAAACCATAAAGAAGCTAGGCCTCAATCAGGCCTACAAAACGCTGACGTTGTTTTTGAGGCTGTAGCAGAAGGAGGCATCACTCGATTCTTGGCTGTGTATCTTTGCGAAGATGCAAACCCTGTAGGACCTGTACGCTCTGCCCGAGTTTACTTTATAAGGCTTCTTCAAGGCTTTGGTGACTATCCTCTTTATGCCCATGTTGGCGGAGCCAACACTCCAGGACCAGCTGATGCGCTTGGGCTTATCAGAAAATTAGGTTGGAGTAGATACAACGATCTTAATCAATTCTCTGTCCCTTATCCATATTTTTGGCGTGATTACGAAAGACTAAAAGGAAGGGCAGTTGAGCATACAGTATACACCTCAACCACAAAACTCTGGCAATATGCAGCTGAGAAAAGAAATCTTACTGATGTTGACAAAAAAGGAAATCGTTGGGATAAAAACTTCCAGGCTTGGAAATTTAAAGAAAGGAAAACTACCGGTAAGATAAAAACAATAGAATTCGGATTCTGGAGCAATAAACCTACAGATCCTTACTTCGTAAAATGGGAGTTTGATGAAAAAACAAAACTTTATAACAGATTTAATGGAGGAGAACCACTAAAAGATAAAAATACAGGTAAACCACTAAGATTCAAAAATATAGTTATTATGTTTGCTAAAGAATCTCCAGCTAACGATGGGTATCCAGGAGGGCACTTGCTTTACACATTAAAAGGCTCAGGCAGGTCCTTAATATTCTTTGATGGACAAGCTATCAATGGGATTTGGAAAAGGCCCTCTTACAAAGATCAAATTAGATTTTATGACACAACAGGAGAAGAAATAATCTTCTCGCGCGGAAAAATATTTGTTGAAATATTACCAATTGGAAATAAAGTAAACTATAAATAACCATGTTGCAAAACATAATCGTCTCAAAAACCAGGCGAAAAGTAATGAAACTTTTCTTTTTAAATCCAAAAACAAACTTTTACCTAAGACAAGTCGTCAGAGAAACAGGAGAGGAAATAAACGCGGTTAAACGCGAGCTTGATCTTCTAGTTAAAGGAAAGGTGCTGCTTAAAGAAAAACGGCTTAACAAGGTCTTTTTTCAGCTTAATAAAAGCTGGCTTTATTTCCAGGAATTTTTGCACATTTTCTGGAAGGATAGCGAGTACGCCCAAAGCTTTTTGAAAAATCTCTCAAGACTTGGAAAGGTTAAATTTATAGTCTTTTCTGAAAAATTTGCCAAGCGTGAGGATATTAAAAACACTGAGATTTACATCCTTTTTGTCGGCACAATTGTGATTCCAGAGGTAGGAAGCCTAATCTCCAACCTTGAAAAATCTTATGGAAGGGAGATAAACTATACTGTAATGACAAAGGAGGAGTTTGACTTTAGAAAAAGAAATAAGGATCCTTTTCTTTGGTCCTTCCTTACCCAACCTAAAATAATGATTGTCGGACAAGAAGAAGAATTATTAAAATAAGTCATTATGCTGTTGAAAGCATTAAAATACATTATACTAACATTAACTCTTGCAGGCTTAATATGGATCAATCTTCCAGAAAACTTTCCGTATCTTACTCCTCCCTTTAATCTAAAAACCAAATATGGCCTTGATCTTAAAGGGGGAACAGAACTTATTTTTGAAGTAGACACCTCCAAAGTAAAAAAGGATGATCTTGACAAAGCCATAGAAAGCGCAAGAGACATTATAGAAAGAAGAGTAAACTTTCTAGGTGTATCTGAAGCAACCATTAACACTCTTACAGGCAAAGATAAATATATGATTCAAGTTCTTCTACCTGGCTTTGAAAAGCCTGAACAAGCTATAAATCTTATAGGAAAAACAGCACAACTTGTTTTCAAAGAACTCGAAGAACCTCCTCAACAACAAGCCACCCCTTCTTCTCAAACTTTAAGTTTTAAAAACACAGACCTGACCGGTAAATACATAAAAAATGCTTTCGTGTCATTCAATCCCCAAACAGGAGAACCCCAAGTAGCCCTTGAATTTAACAAAGAAGGCGCAAAGCTTTTTGAACAAATAACTGCGAGAAATATTGGTAAACCCCTGGCTATTTTCGTAGATGAAACTTTAATTTCAGCTCCAATTGTTAACGAAAAAATCTCTGGGGGTCAAGCAGTAATCGCTGGAAATTTTTCTGTTAAAGAAGCTAAACAACTGGCTATAGCTATAAGAAGTGGGGCTTTGCCTGTACCTCTAAAACTTGTAAAACAAAGCCAGATTGGACCAACTTTGGGAAAGGTTGAAGTTGAAAAAAGCTTTAAAGCAGGAATTATTGGCCTCCTGTCTGTAGCGTTTTTTATGATTTTATATTACGGTAGATTTGGGGTAGTTGCTGTCATAGCCCTTGTGCTTTATGGTCTTATAACTCTAGCAATTTTCCGCCTTATTCCTGTTGTTTTAACCTTGCCAGGAATTGCTGGGTTTATCCTGTCAATTGGAATGGCTGTTGACTCAAATATCTTGATCTCAGAGAGAATAAAAGAAGAGCTTCGCAAAGGAAAACCCCTTGATATTGCCATAAACTTGGGCTTTGGTAGGGCTTTGGATGCCATAAAGGATGCAAACTTTACAACACTGGCCGTTGCATTTATCCTTTTTAACCCTTTAAACTGGAGCTTTTTGCCCCAGTTTGGCCTGGTACCCGGCTTTGCTTTAACTTTAGGAATTGGAGTTTTGGTTAGCCTTTTCACAGGAGTTTTTATTACACGAAAGATTTTAAAGTTAATTGTCAAATAATATGGTTAATTTTTTAAAGTACAA